>JBKBUQ010000082.1:0-12786 GCA_046289975.1 Flavobacteriales bacterium
CAAATCCGAAAGACTTAGACTTAGTAGCACTTTCGTCAACAACTACACCTACAGCAGTACCGTTCTGAGTTTCGATAGAGCGAGAAGACTTACCGCTGCCCATGAAAAGACCCCAACCGTACTCAAGACCTAAAGAGATCTTAGGGAAGATGAAGTATTCAGCACCGATGAAACCACGAAGACCGAATCCGAAAGAAGATGACTTAGATTCAGTTACGCGACCAGGAAGACCATAGAAAGGATCGTTCACCAGGTTGTTACCACCAACGAAAGCAAAGTTAGTAGTAGGATAAGCAGCAGTAGTGCTCATTGCATTACCATAAGTGTAAGTGTCTTTAGAACCAGAAGTTGCGATGAAAAGTTCACCACCGTAGTACCCCTGAAGACGAGTCTTACCACGACGCATTTCAACACCACCGGAAAGAACTACGTTAGATCCACCAGCTTTGTAAACGTCTTCAACCATTGCAGGAGCTGCAGGGAAAGAAGGAGCGGCAGCACCAGACTGACCAACCATTGCAGTGTAAGTGTCACCACCGAAGTTCAGGCGAAGACCACCACGGAATGCCATAGTTTCAGAAGCAAAATACTTACCACGAATGTGCCAAGGTAGGTTACCTACGTAGTTACCTGTGGGAGCAGTTCCACCAGCGTTGCTGAAGAATCCACCAACGTAATTCAGGAATGGAGCAGCGTCAAAAGAAATGGCAATGTCACCAGCTTCTGGAAGGTAGTTTTCCCCCTTTTTTGAAGTCAAATCCTGAGCAAACGCAGTTGTAGTCGCGAGAGCAAGACCAAGAATAAAGATGTTCTTTTTCATTGTATTTGGTTTTAAGAGTTTGCGCGTTGTGTAACAGAAATTGTACCAAAATTGGCAATTCTCCCGCTCTTGTCATTCTTCCACTGTACCAAGTTATTAACAATCATGCTGTTGTTAACTGTTTTTTGTTGAAAACACCCGCTTTTTACGACTGTTTGGAATACAAGGTTACGGTTTTCTGAAAAATAATTTATCATTTGACCGTTGTTTTTCTTCTAACATGGGTACAAATTTAAATTTTCCCAACTCCTTGATTTCAAGACTACCGTCAGGATTTTTCATGATCCATGTCATTTCCTGTTCGTTTTCTCCAACCGGAATGATCATAATTCCCCCGGTTTTAAGTTGATTAACAAGGTCTTGCGGGATAAAGGGGGCGCCACAGGTGACAATTATCTTATCATAAGGAGCAAAGGCCGGCTGACCTTTAAACCCATCCCCGAAAAAGAGGCGGGGACTAAAATTCATTTGGTTTAAGGTGATCCTGGCCTTTTCAAAAAGTTCGCGCTGTCGTTCAATGGAGAACACTTTGGCGCCTAATTGGCACAAAATGGCAGTCTGGTACCCACACCCTGTGCCAATTTCCAAAATCTTTTCGCCCTTTACCACATCCAATACGTGGGTTTGAAAGGCTACGGTGTAAGGGTTCGAGATGGTTTGTCCTGCACCTATATGGAAGGCTTTCTCTTCATAGGCATGTTCATCAAAGGCATTATCCCCCAAAAAGGCATGACGCGGTACCTTTTCGAAAGCTTCCAATAAGGAATCCGAAAAAAATCCGCGCGATCGTAATCGTTCGATCATTTGCCTGCGAAGGCCTTTCTGTTTAAAGGTGTCTGGTATCTCGTGCATCACTTAGCGACATTTCACTGTTGAAAATTACTCTGTTCTGCTGCACCATGCCCTCGCACATGAAGTAATTTTATCACGAACATTTTCAACACTAGGTATTATGGTAAGAATCGGAGTGCTGGGCGCCGGACATTTGGGTAAGATTCATATTCGCTGTATAAAGGAAGTGCCCGAACTGGAGCTGGTGGGATTTTACGATCCCGATGATGCCAATGCAGCAGATGCAACCGAAAAATATGGCGCAAAACGATTCACCGATATTGAATCCCTCATTGATGCCTGCGATGCACTCGATATTGTAACACCAACAACCAGTCACCACGATACCGCTCAACGTTGCCTGCGTAAATTCAAGCATATTTTCATCGAAAAACCAATCACAACAACAGTCGACGAAGCCAAGAGCCTGATCAATCTTGCCAAGGAAGCAAACGTAATAGGGCAGGTGGGACATGTAGAGCGATTCAATCCTGCATTTTCTGCATCAGTCCCCTTTTTTCAGCAACCCATGTTTATTGAGTGTCATCGTCTGGCAGTTTGGAATCCTCGTGGTACTGACGTTTCCGTTGTGCTTGATCTGATGATTCATGATATCGATATCATATTAAGCGTGGTAAAATCCAACATCAAACGAATAAGCGCATCAGGTGTTGCCATTGTTTCGGATTCACCGGATATTTCAAATGCCCGCATTGAGTTCGATAATGGATGTGTTGCCAATTTAACAGCTTCCCGTATTTCATTGAAGAACATGCGTAAAACCCGATTTTTTCAGAGAGACGCATACATCAGTGTCGATTTTCTGGAAAAGAAGACGGAGGTGGTGCGCATGAAGCAAATTGAAGGTGAACCGGATCCTTTTGCGTTTATGATTGATCTGGGAAACAATAAAGGAAAACGCGAGATCTTTTTTGAAAAACCCGAAGTAAAGGAAACCAATGCGATTAGGGATGAGTTACAGGCATTTGCACAAGCCATTCTTTCCGGCAATAATCCTCCGGTAACTTTACAGGATGGGTTGAATGCCTTGGATGTTGCTTATAAAATCATAGGCAAAATGGAAGTTACTTCCGGAATTTCCTGAGACAATAAAAAAAATAACTTTGCGTTCCTTTAGTACTCTCTCCGATGGAACGTCGTCTTTATGTAATTATTGCCCTCATTATCACAGGGTTTGTTTCTTGCCAAAAAGATCAGGGAGAGATTCCGTCCTATATTTATATTCCGGATATCAGACTCACCACCACCTCAGCACAGGGGTCTACGTCTGATGACATCATTGATGCGTGGGTATATGTGGATGATAATCCCATTGGATGCTTCCCATTACCGGCTCGTGTTCCCATTCTTGCTGAGGGTAACCGCAAAATTTCGGTGTATGGCGGAATAAAAGCAGATGGTATCAGTACCCGCCGCCGTCGTTATATTTTTTACCAGCCTTTTGTCACCAATTCCTTTACTCTTCGTCGTGGAATGGTAGATACCTTAAAAGGAGCATTTGAGCCGGTTGTAAGTTATTACCCTTCCAATCAAATAACCATCTGGTACGAAGATTTTACTGATCCGTTTGTGCCTTTCTTCCAGGATGCAATTAGTGATACTACCATTAACCGAATCACAGATCCGGGAGAAGTTTTTGAAGGCGCTGGTTGTGGATTGCTTACCCTCTCTGCTACACAGAATTTTGTTCAGGTGGCAACTTCTGAAAATTTTGATCTGCCCAAAGGAGGAATTCCTGTCTACCTCGAATTGAATTACAAAGCCAATCAGGCATTCGCAGTCGGATTACGCAGTATTTACCCGAGTAATATCCTCAATCAGGAAAACACCATTATCCGCGATACCTACGATGATAATGGTGTGTTGGTCTGGAAAAAGATTTATTGCGAATTCACGGAGTTGGTGAGCTCCAATATTAATGCAATTTCTCACGAAATTTTCTTTAGGGTTTATAAAGACCAAGGTGTTAGCGTTCCTCTAGTTTACATCGACAACGTGCGACTCATCTATGGCAATTGATCCGAAAGCAAGACAGGTTTTAAAATACTTCTTATCAGATCTGATAACCGCTGGCCTTGCATGGACATTGTTTTTTGTTTTTCGTAAAACATGGATTGAACAAACTGTAATTGAGTTTGATGAGAATTATTACCGCGGACTCATCATCATTCCGCTTTTCTGGGTAACTCTTTATTACCTCAGTGGGTATTACAGCAACATTTTCCGCAAACACCGTATTCAGGATCTTGGTTTTACACTCATTCAAACGTTGGTTGGTGTACTCTTCCTCTTTTTTGTGGTGATCCTCGATGATGAAGTGCGTACTTACACCAGTTATTATTACGCCTTTTTTGCTTTATTCGGAATACATTTTCTCCTCACTTTTGTACCTCGGATATTTTTTACATCACGATTGGTCCGTCGTATTCATAAACGCAAGATCGGTTTCAATACGCTGCTCATTGGAGGTAATGCCAATGCTTTGAATATCTATCGGGAGATCATGGATATGAAACAATCACCTGGATATAAATTCGTTGGTTTTGTAAGTATAAATGGTGTTGATGATCAATTGAGAGAGGAACATTTACCCTATCTCGGAAAATACAAATCCGGTATTCAGGAGGTGATTAAAAATCACAAAATAGAAGAGGCAATTATTGCCATTGAAAGCTCGGAGCACGAAAGCCTGAAAAAAATCATCAGTGATCTGGAAGGCGATCAGTTGCGCTTGCACGTAATTCCGGATATGTACGATATTCTGACCGGATCGGTACGGATGACCAACATTTACGGTACTCCGCTCATTGAGATCCGCAGTCAGCTGATGCCGGCGTGGCAGGCTTCCGTTAAACGCATGATGGATGTGCTGATTTCCTCGGTTTCATTATTGCTTTGCCTTCCCATGTTTATGGTGATTGCCATTATCATTAAATTGAGCAGTAAAGGTCCTGTTTTCTTTCTGCAGGACAGAGTTGGAATCAATGGAAGACCCTTCCGCATCATTAAATTCCGCTCTATGGTGGTAAACGCTGAAAGTAATGGTCCGCAATTAAGCAGCGAAAACGATCCGCGTATAACAGGAATCGGTCGTTTTTTACGTAAGACGCGTCTTGATGAGTTTCCGCAGTTTATCAATGTTATTTTTGGGGATATGTCGCTGGTGGGGCCTCGTCCCGAACGTCAGTTTTATATTGATAAAATCATGGAGTTTGCACCGCATTACCGTTACCTGAATAAAGTTCGTCCGGGTATTACTTCATGGGGACAGGTAAAATACGGTTACGCAGAAAATGTTGAACAGATGATTCAACGCATGAAATACGATCTGATTTATATAGAGAACATGTCCATAGCGCTTGATATCAAAATCATGTTTTATACGCTTGCTATTATCTTTAAAGGAAAAGGAAAATGATTGTTATTCGTGTCTTACAAATCGTCATCGCTTTGATGTCTCTCTTTTTTCTGTTTATGGCATTGTACGATCGCTTTTTGGTCAGTAATCCGGGACCGGAAGAAAAGTCGGGTTTTGGACTAAACCTTTCCTTGTTTGGTGCAGGTGTTGTGATGAGTTTACTGCTCTGGCGTTTGGCAAAGACTGCGGCAAAACACCTTTAATTTTCGGATTGCTTTTGCAATTCTTTTTCATCCGAAGAAAAGTTTCCTCAAATTCGCAACATGGAAATTGTTGTGATCGATTATAAAGCCGGCAACATCCGTTCGGTGCTTTTCGCGCTGGAGCGTATTGGCGCAATGGGGATTCTCACCGATGATCCGCAACGTATTTTGAATGCCGATAAGGTCATTTTTCCGGGAGTAGGAGAAGCATCCTCAGCTATGGAAGCGTTAAGAAGTCGTGGATTGGATCAGCTGATTCCCGCTCTCAAACAACCGCTGCTTGGAATTTGCCTGGGAATGCAACTCCTTTGTTCACACTCAGAAGAGGGGAATACCGAATGTCTGAACGTGTTTCCGGTGCAGGTAAAGCGATTTCCGGAAAAGCGTACGGGTGGAGAAAAAGTTCCTCATGTGGGTTGGAACACGGTTTCCGGCTTAAAGGGAGCCTTGTTCAATGATTTGCCTGACCCCATTTACATGTACTATGTGCATAGCTTTTATGCTGAACAAAGTGCCTTTACCACAGGTGTTTCCCGACATATCATCGACTATTCTGCCTCCCTGCAAAAGGAGAATTTCTACGCTGTACAGTACCATCCCGAAAAAAGCGGGGATGCCGGGGAGCGTTTGCTTAGGAATTTCCTTGCAATTTGATAATACCCCTTTGCGTCGTTCCGACCTCCAAATTGATTAATATTGCAGCCTCAAAAACAAGTAAACATGTCAAAAGTCCTCATTATCGGAGCCGGTGGGGTTGGTCAGGTGGCCACCTACAAATGTGCGATGAATACCGATGTATTTACCGAGATCGTGCTTGCAAGCCGTACGAAGTCGAAATGCGATAAAATCGCCGAAGACATTAAAGCCAAATTGGGTGTCACCATCAAAACCGATCAGGTAGATGCCGATAATGTTGCTGAACTGATCGCCTTGTTCAAAAAGCATCAGCCAAAACTGGTTGTAAACCTGGCTCTCCCTTACCAGGATCTTACCATTATGGATGCCTGTCTTGCCACAGGTACACACTACATGGATACCGCCAATTACGAGCCAAAAGATGAAGCCAAATTCGAATACAAATGGCAGTGGGCTTACCAGGAGAAATTTAAGCAGGCAGGATTAACGGCAATTCTCGGTTGTGGATTCGATCCGGGTGTTACGGGTGTGTATACTGCATACGCAGCGAAACATCATTTTGATGAGATCCATTACTTGGATATTGTGGATTGCAATGCAGGAGATCATGGAAAAGCGTTCGCTACCAACTTCAATCCTGAAATTAATATCCGCGAGGTTACCCAAAAGGGAAAATACTGGCAAGATGGTAAGTGGGTAGAAACCGAGCCACACGAAATTCATATGCCACTCAATTATCCGAATATTGGTCCGAAAGAATCGTACCTGATTTATCACGAAGAACTGGAATCGCTGGTGAAGAATTTCCCAACTATCAAGCGTGCCCGTTTCTGGATGACATTCGGTCTGGAGTATTTAACACACTTACGCGTAATTCAGAATATCGGTATGGCGCGTATCGATCCTATCATTTACGAAGGAAAAGAAATTGTTCCTATTCAATTCCTCAAGGCGGTTCTCCCTAATCCTGGTGACCTTGGCGAAAATTACAAAGGTGAAACCTCCATTGGCTGTCGCATACGCGGAATAAAAGATGGTAAGGAGAAAACCTATTATGTCTACAATAACTGTTCGCACGAAGTTGCATTCAGCGAAACCGGAACTCAGGCAGTGTCCTATACCACTGGTGTACCTGCAATGATCGGAGCAATGATGTTCTTAACCGGACAATGGACCGGCGCCGGTGTTTGGAATGTGGAGCAATTTAATCCTGATCCTTTCATGGAACAACTCAACAAACAGGGATTGCCATGGCATGAATTGCACAATGTAGATCTCGAACTAAATTAAATACCTCTATGTAACCGTGGGATTCATCTCCCGGTTTTAGGAGAGATACCCCAATGATCGATCTCAATAAAATCCCCGCCCCCTGTTACGTTATCGAAGAAGAACTTCTGCGGAAGAATCTTACGTTGATACGCGATGTATCGCAACGTGCAGGAGTGGAGATCATACTCGCGTTTAAGGGATTTGCAATGTGGAGTACATTCCCCATTGTGCGCGAATATATTTCCGGAGCAACAGCAAGCTCGGTTTACGAAGCGCGATTGTGTTTTGAAGAAATGAAAACAAAAGCACATTCGTATGTTGTTGCCATTTCCCCTGCAGAAATCGATGAATTGCTTGATTATTCCTCAGTGCTCACCTTTAATTCGATTTCGCAATTCGAACGATACAAACAAAAATGTATCGATCGCGGTGTTTCTATCGGTATTCGTGTGAACCCGGAATATTCTGAGGTAACAACCGAACTTTACAATCCCTGTTCGCCCAATTCGCGTTTGGGAATGACCAGCGAACATTTTTCTGATCGCCTTCCTGAGGGTGTGGATGGATTGCATTTTCATGCCTTGTGTGAGAATGATTCCTATACCTTGGAAAAAACGCTGAAAGCCTTCGAAGCAAAATTTGGTAAACTGATTCCCCAATGCAAATGGGTGAATTTTGGCGGTGGTCACCTCATGACGCGCGATGGTTATGATGTTGAGCACCTCATTTCTGTTTTGCAATCTTTTAAGTCACGCTACCCGGGTGTAAAGGTAATTCTCGAACCGGGATCTGCATTTGCCTGGCGAACCGGTTATCTGGTTTCAACTGTTCTGGATATCGTTGAAAACAACGGCGTAAAAACCGCCATGCTCGATGTAAGCTTTACCGCACATATGCCCGATTGTCTGGAGATGCCTTATCGTCCGCGCATTTGGGGAGCAACAGATCCTGTGAAGGGAAAACCAACCTACCGTATGGGTGGCACAAGTTGTTTGAGTGGCGATTATATGTTCGAATATTCGTTTGAGCATGAATTGCAGCCGGGCGATAAAATAGTTTTTGATGATATGATTCATTATACCATGGTAAAAACGACCATGTTCAACGGTGTAAATCATCCATCATACGGTATATGGACAAGCTCCGGTGAATTTCGTCTGGTGCGCAAATTTGCCTATGAAGATTATAAAATGCGCTTGTCGTAATTGAACGTTCACCCGAACCGAAACTGACATACAATGATTCTGATTCCCGCTATTGATATCATTGATGGAAAATGTGTCCGATTAACCAAAGGTGATTATTCCACCCGAAAAGTTTACAATGAGGATCCTTTGGAAGTAGCCATGCAATTTCAAGATGCGGGTTTAACTCATTTGCATCTGGTTGATCTGGATGGCGCAAAAGCCGCGCATATCGTAAACTGGAAGGTGTTGGAGAAAATTGCTGCAAGAACCAAACTGCATATCGATTTTGGCGGTGGATTAAAATCGGATAAGGACTTGCAGATTGCGTTCAATTCGGGCGCAGAAAAAATTACCGGTGGAAGTATTGCATTGAAATCGCCGGATGTCTTTAAACAATGGATCAAGGACTACGGTACAGAACGAATTATTTTGGGTGCCGATGTCAAAGAGGAGAAAATATCCATTACCGGTTGGACAGAAGACACAGATACATATATATGTGATTTTTTAAATGATTACCGTTCTGCATCCGAAATTGAGTACGTGATTTGTACCGACATCGCCAAAGACGGAATGCTTGAGGGTCCTTCGATTGAATTGTATTCGAAAATACTGTCGGAAATCCCGTCCCTGAAACTTATTGCCAGTGGTGGTGTTTCATCTGTTTCGGATCTGGAACAATTGAAGGAAAAGGGTTTGTTTGCCGCCATTATCGGAAAGGCAATTTATGAGGGGAAAATATCTTTAGGCGAGCTTGCTAAAATGGTAAGTGCCTGATTTCCGGTTGCAGGAAAGTAGATTCTAAAGGCTTTTTTTTCTTGAATAACAATACCCGACTTTTGGTTGATACATTTCTGATCAGCTAGGGCAATTTCAGTGTATTTTAATCGTGCGCATAGTGTAAATACCTAAATTTAAGCGATCAATTGTTGGCAGAAAACCGAAGTGTTTATCGGATAAAAAAATTGATCCATTTTAAACTATGCTCACTCACCGCATTATTCCATGTTTGGATATAAAGGACGGTCGCACCGTAAAGGGTGTGAATTTTGTGGATCTGCGCGATGCAGGAGATCCTGTTGAGCTTGCAGTACAGTATGCGGCACAGGGAGCAGATGAGTTGGTGTTTTTGGATATTACAGCTACCAATGAGAAGCGGAAAACACTTGCTGAGCTTGTCCGGAAAATTGCGTCCCGATTAAATATTCCGTTTACTGTAGGTGGCGGAATTTCTTCCGTTGAGGATGTGTCAATCCTGCTTGAAAGTGGTGCAGATAAAATAGCAGTGAATTCAGCAGTCGTAAAACGCCCGGAATTGATTACTGAACTGGCATCAAAATTTGGAAGTCAGTGTGTGGTGGTTGCAGTTGATGCAAAAAAAGTGGAGGAAAAATGGCTTGTCTACCTCAATGGAGGCAAGTTGCAAACTGAAATCGATCTTTTTGATTGGGTAAAAGAAATTGAACGCAGAGGTGGGGGTGAGATTCTGTTCACCTCAATGGATCACGACGGAACAAAAAATGGTTTCGCCAATGAAGCTTTGGAAAAAATCACATCACTGGTAAATATTCCTGTTATTGCTTCCGGTGGTGCGGGCTCAAAATCGCATTTTACTGATGTTTTTAAAAATGGAAAGGCGGATGCTGCACTTGCTGCCAGTGTGTTTCATTTCGGTGAAATTTCAATCCCCGAACTAAAAGTGTACCTTCAACAAAATGGAATTCCCGTCAGAGTATAAGCGCAAACAATGAAAATCGATTTCGAAAAAGAAAATGGACTGGTTCCTGCAATTGTTCAGGATGCTGCAAGTGGCAAGGTGCTGATGCTTGGATATATGAACCAGGAAGCATACATTAAAACGATCGAAGAAAAGGTGGTCACTTTTTTTTCCCGAAGTAAGCAACGGCTATGGACGAAGGGTGAAACTAGCGGAAACAAATTGCAACTGGTAGAAATTAAGGCGGATTGCGATTCGGATGCATTGCTCATCAAGGTAATTCCGCAAGGACCAACCTGCCACACCGGTGCCGATACCTGTTGGGGAGAAACCAACGAAGATTCCCTTGCTTTTTTACGTAAGCTGGAAATGGTTATAGCTGAACGTAAATCCGGAAATGATGAATCGTCCTATACCGCATCTCTGTTTCGAAAGGGAATAAATAAAATAGCACAAAAAGTAGGGGAGGAAGCTGTTGAGGTGGTTATTGAAGCCAAGGATTCCAACGATGATTTGTTTCTCAGTGAATCGGCAGATCTGTTGTTTCATTACCTTATTTTATTGCAGGCAAAAGGCTTTACACTCAATGATGTAACAGCTGTTTTAGCCTCTCGACACAAATAGCACTTTCCGAAAACATTGATTAACTGTATCTTTGTGATATGGTTAAGTCAATAATCATAGCTGCAGCGTTTCAATTTTCAGGGAATGCTACTGAAGTTACAACGAGTGTTTCTTCCCGCGAAATAGTGGCAGATAGTGTTGTTGTATACGCAAAGGAATTTCTGGGAACTCCTTATGTATGGGCCGGTTGTTCACCGAAGGGATTTGATTGTTCAGGATTTGTGCACTATGTTTTTTCAAAATTTGGATATTCAATTGGAAGATCTTCATCAGGACTTGCAAATGCCGGATCTGCGCTTGCTTTCGAAGAGGCAGATCGTGGTGATCTGATTCTTTTTAGAGGAACCAACCCCACAGATAAAAGTGTAGGACATGTTGGAATTGTGATTAGTACCAAAGGTGATTCGCTTCAGTTTATTCACGCATCATCTTCCAAAAAACATTTCGGTGTTGTCATTACCGATTATTACCGATCCGGTTATCCTGCCCGATTTGTGGCAATGCGAAGAATGATTCAATAAAAAACCTGCAACATCATTTAAGTGCTGCAGGTTTTTTTGAATTGCTGTTTATTCTGAAATTACTTCCCTCTTAGTACAGTCACTGTTCCGTTGAAAAGGAATTCCGTTCCGGTAAGCTGACGTGGATTGGGATCGTAAATGATGGGCGCTACAACCGTGGTTAATTCGAGTACATAAAAATAAACCCCTTCCGGACATTCTTTTCCGTCGGTGTCTTTTCCATCCCATTTTGCAGTAGGTGAATTTAATTCTGCAACGAGTGTTCCCCAGCGATTGTAAATTCGGCAGTTAAGCGTTTTAACATTAAGTGTGCGGAATTCGAAACTTGAATTAACACCATCTCCGTTTGGAGAAAATACATTCGGTAAAAAGAAAATCGACTGAATGGTAGTAAGAGTTAGAACCGTTGTATCAGCACAAGGCCCGTTGGATGCAACCAGAATAACCGTAAATGTTGAATCTGTTGTGTAGGTATTGCTTGGATTAATTACAGTTGATGTATTACCATCGCCAAACGACCAATTATAGGTTGTAGCTCCTGAACTGGTATTGGTGAAGTTCACCGTTAATGGAGCAGGTGCCGCTGAGTAATCAGAGGTAAATGACGCTACCACATCAGGAGTGTTGTTTACAGTAAACGTGGTTGAAGCAGTACAACCGTTTCCATCGGTAATATTCACTATGTAATTCCCTGCCGAAAGATTGTTGAACGATCCTGTAGTATTGGTACCTGAAACAGGTCCGCTTAATACATAGGTAAACGGTGCCGAACCTCCGTTGGAATTGATTTGAACAGAAGCATTGTTATCGAGATAACAGGTTTCCGGAGCGACGTTTTGGGTGGAGGTAACTGTTGCTCCCTGTGTAACCGTAAATGTTGATGAACCGAAACATCCAATGTTATCTGTAACCGCTACATTGTAGGTTCCGGGTGCAAGTGATGTAAAACTTCCTGTTGCGTTGGTAGATCCTGATGGTCCTGTGAGTACATAGGTGTATGGAGCAAATCCACCGTTGATTGCTGTAGTTACACTTCCACTGTTCGTTCCTGCGCATAATTCGGAAACGGGTGTTGTTGTTACACCAATTGTTGTGTCTACCACCACTGTAAAGGTTGCATAGCAAGTGTCATCAATACCGTTGGTATACAATACGCTGAAGGTGGTCGTTTGGGTGACATTTTCTGTGATCAAGGAATCATCAGGGAATCCGGGGATGTGCGCCCAGTCGTAATAATATCCGGAACAAACGAGCGATGAAATGGTAACATTATCGATTCCCCAATGGTCGAATGCATTTCCGGAGCTTCCGCTTTGCCACCATTGGAATAAGGTTGTAGAAGTTTGGGCGATTGGAGGAATAGGAAAACAGTAATTGGCCCATGCTGTATAATCTCCATCGCAACCCGAACCGCTATTGCTTGCATTGAAACATCCGGTGGTGTTAGGTTGGAAATAGTTGATGGTGTTCCAAGTGGCACCACCGTTGGTCGACCATTCAAGATACACACCTTCGCCTGCTAGGTCGGGTCCTTCA
>JBKBUQ010000083.1:0-12756 GCA_046289975.1 Flavobacteriales bacterium
TGCCTGAATCAATTTCAGACAGCAAAATCTAAAAAAAAAAATGAATTCGCAAAATAGTTGGCGAAAATAATATACAAAAATGAGGCAATTATTACATTTCTAAATCACAAATACCCCTTCCTGAACGGATACGTGTACTTAAAATGGCTCTGCTTCCAGCCTTCGCGGTCGTAGAAGCGGTGGGCATCGGTTCGTTTTTTGTTGGTGCACAATTCGATCAGATCGCAATCGCGCTCACGGGCAACTTGGGTCACATGATCGAGGAGCATTTTCCCGTATCCTTTCCCGCGGCAGGTATCGCTGATGCAGATCTCCTGTACCTCAGCCACCGGTGCAAAATGATGCAGCAGGTACTGAATGTGCAGACTCACAAAACCGACGATGGTTCCGTTTTCTTCTCCCACGAAATAATAAATATCCTGCATGGCACAATTGCGCAAATACACCGGAGCGAATTCTTCGAAGGGAATGCTGCATTCTTCGAGCTGTTCAATGAGTTGGTGAACAGCGGGGAGATCGGTAGGGGTGGCGGGGCGGATGTGGAACATGATTGGGGATTTGTTTTTTACCACTAAGGCACTAAGATCACGAAGGTACACTAAGTAAGATAGAAACTGTGTATATTTAAAAATGAAACGGGATGAACATTTGCATAGTATACGGCCGAAGCTGGATGTGGAGGATGATTTATCCCTACCGGAGGAGGTGTTTCAGAACGAGGTGATTCGTCCGGTGATCAAGTTTCAGTCGGAGGCTCTGTTTGCGATGATGAACGACTACATCCGTCGCTTATCACCCGATTTCAGGACGTACGATCTTGTGCGCAAACGGAAATTCATTGCTTCAGCCATTCAGAAAGATCACACCTTGCATCATCAACTCATCGGAATGGTGGTGGCCTGTTTTACGCTGGAGGAATTACAGCACTTTCTGCAACACCGCAGCGAACACTCCAAACGCATTTCGCAAATTCTAACGGAACGATTTTGTTCGCAACCTGAAAAACTCGGATCATGACCCGTTCGCTGATTGTATTTTTAGCGCTGAATTTCTTCGCTCTTTTCATCGGTGGATTTGCCACTTCGAAGGGAGTCCGCGAATGGTACCCCAGCCTTCAGATTGCACCCTGGACCCCGCCCGGATGGTTTTTCGGTTTTGCCTGGACCACCATCATGGTTCTCCTGAGCATCGCCTGCGCAAAAGTGATTCCGCGTGAAAAATTATTCTCGCTCAACGAACCGATCGTTCGCTGGTACTGGATTCAACTCGTGTTGAACATCGCCTGGAACTACTGCTTCTTCTGGATGCGCAACCCCACACTAGGATTGGTTGAGCTCAGCCTTTTCTACGCAGCATTGGTTGTAATGAGTTTTTACTTTGCCCAAACCTGGAAGCCCTCCATTTGGCTACTACTCCCCTACCTCACCTGGGGATTGGTAGCGCTCAGTCTGAATGCATACATCTGGGCGAAAAACTAACTATTGGTGAACAGTAAATGGTGAACGGCCTTTGAATTCGCATAGAGAACTATTTGTTGAACGGGAACGAGAATGTTATCGGGAACTTCCTCTTCATTCTTCGTCTTCGATTTTAGCTGGATACTGCCAGCGATAAGGACGAGGAAAGAGGACGAGGACGAAAAACCTGGTTATCTAATTACCCAGGGACCCAACCACCACCTTAGTGCCCTTGTGCCTTAGAGGTGAATACGGATTTAAAATACTCGTAAAACACCACCACTGTACCAAGCATGCCCAAGTTGTAAATGGTGTCCTCTACAGGAATAGTACCGATGCGGATGTTGAAAATCTCCTCTGAATTGTACCAAACAATCGGCTCCGCAATCCAGGAACCGGTGAGCATTCCGTTCACGAGCAAAAAAGGAATCAGCGTAACGAGATAAGCCAGAAAAAAACGACTCAGGTAGGTTGATTTAAATACGAACAACATCAAGAGCAGCAACACTCCTGCATAGGGAAAAGCAGTGGCCGGATACCATTTTTCGTAATTGACAGAACCAATTGCAATCAACGCAAGAGCGAGAATGGTGAGCGCCGGTTTGTACACTTTTGCCAGCAGATCCGTCTTGATATAAGCATTGAGGCATTCGTAAATGAACATGCAGGCGTAGGGAATACAAATGAAAAACAACCATTCCTCAAGCGGTAAATTGATAATGGTAATGCCCAACAGATAATCTTCATTGAATCCCCAGACTTCTTTTGCGGTTTTTACCACATCCCAGGGAATGAAGATGAGCATCATGATAGCAATGGCAGGAAAAAGCGCTTTCCAGTATCTGTAGAAGGCTACTTTTTTATCGAAGCTCAGTACCAGCGGACCGAGCAGCGAAAAAAGGTCGATGAACAAATAGAGTGATTTCACGCCTTTTGTTTTTGGCGCATGCTCTCGCGGGCTTCGCGGAAATACTTCAGCGGAACGATCAACATTCCGAAACATTCCCCGTCTTCCTTACCGAGGTGTTTGTGATGCACCTTGTGCGCTTTGCGAATGGCGCGGAGATAAACATTGTCGGAATTTTTAAACCAAGACATGCGTCGGTGAATGAACACTTCGTGCACCAGAAAATAGGCAAAACCATACACCGCAATTCCTGCACCGATGGAAACAGCAATGTAATTCCCGTACATCATTCCCAACATGATGCACAACCAGCTTGGCACAGCGAAAATCAGAAAGAAAATATCGTTGCGTTCAAAAAATCCGAACAATTTGGGAATGGGTTGGTGATGGTCCTCGTGGAAATACCACATGAATCCGTGCATGATGAATTTGTGCATGAACCAGGCCATGAATTCCATCACACAAAAAGTTGCCAATACCGTTAGGGCGTAAATCATTGTTTAAAAATACGTTGTTTTATCGCGTTCCCAACCACCAGAAGAAAACAGCCTGAAGTACAAACAAACAAATGGCGGCAGGGTTCATTTTTGGACGAAAAACCTTTACCATGAGCACCTGGAAGATGAATCCAAAGATAAACCATGAGAGGTAATTTCTGAAAGGAATGGTATCGTCCTTCCATTGCCAGTAATCCAGCTTCATCGCAACCGGCTCGATCAGAAAATCCATTCCTGTCATGAGCAGTGCACCAAAAAATGCAATCAGCAACCAATGCGAAAATAATACAGATGCGACTTGTTGCGTGGCATAAACGAGCATCAGCCAATTGAGTCCGATCACAATCGGCACCTCATACATTTTCCAACCGAGGTTAGCGCCATAAGCATATTCTCCGAACAAAGCACCGGTCATGACCCCAACCATCTCCACCACAAAGCTGAGGACGAAAATTGAAATCATCACCAGAAGTTCACTTCCACTCAATTTACGCAGCGGGAAAAAAACAAAAACACCACTCATAACGAGATTCACCCAGGTAAGCGATGCAAATTCCAATTGATTCTGTGTTGCAAAACCCCAGAAACCCACAGCGTAAAAAATCACTAACACTGCAATTGCAATCCACAAGCGCAGGGGAGAAAAACTATCGTTCATAAGCTTTGGTCTTCAAGAATTAAATCTGCAGCAATTTTCGCAGAACGCAAACACAATGGAATTCCACCACCGGGATGCACACTACCGCCGCAAAAATACAGATTCGAAATGCGACGCGAAAAATTGGGGTGACGCAAAAACGCAGCGTAACGGTTATTGGAAGCAGAACCATACAGCGAACCCTGATAGGAAAAGGTATCTCGCTCGATGGTACGCGGATCCCAACGATCTTCCTGTTCAATAAGCGAAGCAACATCTTCGTTGAGCATACGCGAAAGTTTGGCAATGGTATTCGCACGAATTTGCGGAATGAGCGCTTCCCAATCCTGACCCTTATTCCCGGGAACATTCACCAGAATGAACCAGTTTTCTTTTCCTTCCGGCGCATCCGTTTTACAATATTTAGATGAGATGTGAATGTAAACAGTAGGATCGTCGGTTACACTGTTCTCTTTGAACAGCATGCGGAATTCTTTTTCGTAATCGGAACTGAAAAAAATATTGTGCAATCCCAACTCCGGGAATTGGCGACTGATTCCCCAATAGAAAATCAGTGCAGAGCTGGAGCGTTCCTGCCGCAATGATTTTTCAGGTGCTTTTTCATTGGGAAGCAAACGACGGTAAGTCGGAACCACATCCATATTGCTGATCACCACATCACCGGCAATTTCTTTTCCCTTCACACGAATTCCGGTTGCTTTTCTGTTTTGAGTGATGATCGTTTCGACCGGGTCATTAAAATGAAATTTCACTCCCAGTTCCAATGCAAGATTGTAAATGGCATTCGGAATATCGATCATTCCTCCCTTAGGAAAAAAGGTTCCGATGTTGTGTTCCAGGTGGGGAATCATGGAAAGAATTCCCGGAGCCTGGTAAGGATCGCTGCCGTTGTAAGTGGCAAAACGATCGAAGAGCTGCACCAGGTGTGGTGATTTCATGCGCTTGCGGTGCACCTGATGCATAGTGCTGAAAAGATGCAATCGCCAGGCATTCATCACTCCGCGCAAAACATCTTTTCGCAAATAATTTTTTGCACGATGCAGAGAACGATCAAGAAAAACACCTTCGGTAAGATCATACATGGATTTGCACTCGGCAAAATAGCGGAGTACATCCTCAGCAGGAACAGAAAATGTTTTGGCACAGGCCGCTGCGAAATCTTCCGGTTGCGAACCCCCTGCAAGGCGAGATCCGTCTTCCCAGAAATACCTGCAACTTTCCAGAATACGTGTGTAGGTAAAATGCTGTGAAGGATCTTTTCCGGCCAGCAAAAACAATTCATCGACCAGCGCAGGAAGCGTAAATAATGAAGGCCCCGTATCAAAACGAAATCCGCCAAGGTTTTTCTCCGATAATTTTCCTCCGGGATGATCTGATGCTTCAAACACCTCTACAGTATAACCCCGCACCGCAAGACGAACCGCTGTTGCGAGTCCTCCTATACCGGAACCGATAATGAGGGCTTTTTTCATGTGTTCAGGTTAACAAGCAATACCCTTACTTGTTTACTTTTTCCGTTTGAGTGATGGAAGGATGTAGCACAATTGCACGTATTCTTCGAGGAAAAAGAATTTCTGACTGGCTCCGTGAGCTCGATCGGAATAGGTGAGGATATTGGGCAGATTGATCCAGCCCGGTTTTACAGTTGCACGAAGGAAAAAATGTTTCCCCATATCCAATCGTAATCCAATGTGTGCGCTCAATCCGTAACCTGCAGTATGAAACAAATTAGCTCCGGGATTTCCAAAAACGGAAATATCACTGCGCGGATAAAGAATACCAATGCCTGCTCCTGCTTCCATGCTCAGTTTCAATTTGTATTTACGCGAGCTCCAAAGCGAATCCATAAAATCAATTTCTGCTCCGAGGAGGTTCAGTCCGTTGGTATGTTCGAAATACAAAAAGTCGGGCGACAACATCATTACACTGTCGTTGTATTGTCCGGTAAATTGCGAAGAAGCAACTTCAGTGATATACCCATCCATCAATACCGGCTGCCAGTTGCGCATGACGTATTTCATGTGGTCGTCAAGAAGTGATATGCTGATCTTATCGGTGAGGTAATACCCTATTTTGAAATTGTACTGAGGTCGGGCCAGGTGTACAGGATTAGCATATACTCTCAGATTAAAAGCCTCCGGACGATCACTGGCCAGGACATTATCCAGGACAAAATCGTATCCGGGTCCCCATAAATGGATATCACTTGACGAATACTGGGCCCGATTATAACCCCAACCGAAGAAAAATCGTCCCTTTCGCACGATCTCTGTATTCTGGGATTGGCCTGAAAAGGGTGAAAAAAGAAGGAAAAGTCCAAAAAAAGCCGATAATCTGTTCATGGTCACAAAGGTAGCTATTGACTTTGATTAAAAAATGACTTAACTTTCCCTTTTTAGATTAGGATTTACATCATCTATCGCTATGCCTACCGGAACAGTTAAGTTTTACAACCGCAAGAACAAATTTGGTTTCATCAAGGTTGATGACACCGGCGCGGAGATTTATGTTCGCCAGAGCGGGGTTGTCGACCCCATTAATGAGGGCGACCGTGTGGAGTTCGAAATGGAAGAACACCCAAAAGGACCCATCGCCGTGAAAGTGAAGAAGCTGGCTGCTGAATAAGCGTCTTTTTTTCCGTCTCCTGTAACGAAGCGATTATTCGGTTTCGTGACTCCCTTGTTTTTTCTGATTTTTGCGGCGTGAAGGCCGACCGCCATATTCTTGTTCTATGCATGCACCACATCGATCGTGCTCCCAATCAGCGCTTTCGCATTGAGCAGTATGTGCCCTATCTCCGGGACAACGGAGTAGCGCTTACCTTTTCACCCTTACTGAGCAAAGAAGATGATGCCGTATTCTACCGTCCGGGCAATCTTTTCAAAAAAATGCAGATTGTTCTTCGCTCCATACGCAAACGGCGCAGGGATTTGCAACGTGCATCACAATTTGATGCGGTACTGATCATTCGTGAAGCACTCTTTATCGGTCCACCCCGAATAGAAAGAAAACTTCGCAAAAAAGGGCTGACTGTCATTTACGATTTCGACGATGCCATCTGGAAACTGGATGTTTCACGGGCTAATCGCTGGTTTGGATTTCTTAAGTTCCCGGGTAAAACGGCAGCTATTATTCGTCTTGCCGATAAGGTCATTGCCGGTAACGAATACCTTGCAGATTACGCAAAAGCTTTTAACCCGAATGTGCACATCATTCCAACAACTGTGGAAACCCGTACATTCCTCCCCGGAAAAAAAGACGCTTCTTCTCCTGTAGTCATTGGCTGGAGCGGGAGTCTTACCACCATCAAACATTTTCGGATTGCAGTGCCGGTACTCAAAAAATTACGTGAACACTATAGCGATCGGATTCGTTTTAAAGTGATTGGTCATGCAGGATTCTCAGAAGAAGAATTGGGTATCCGGGGAACAGCCTGGTCATCGGAAAGAGAACTGGAAGAATTACAGGAGATCGATATCGGCATTATGCCACTGCCCGATGATGAATGGTCGAAAGGCAAATGCGGACTCAAAGGATTGGTTTACATGTCGATCGGCATTCCCAGTGTAATGTCGCCCGTTGGAGTAAACACCCAAATCATTCGTCACGGAGAAAACGGTTTTCTCGCAGGCACTGAAGCAGAATGGTTTGAGATCTTATCCCGCCTGATCGAAAACCCCGAACTGCGCAAACAAATCGGCTCTTCAGGCCGCCAAACCGTTGTAGAAAGCTACTCCGTGCTTGCCAACCAAGAAAATTATTTAAACATCTTGGGTAATCGTCTATAAATTTCCTTCCATACATCCATACACCTGTAAACCCCAATTTCTGTTACATTTGCGAAAACCCCCTTCATCATGGAAACAACAACTGCACTTAAAAACACCGCACTCACCGATAAACATATTGCGCTTGGAGCCAAGATGGTTCCTTTTGCGGGATACAATATGCCGGTATCGTACAGCGGATTGAATGATGAACATGCAACCGTGCGCGAAGCAGTAGGAATGTTTGATGTGAGTCACATGGGCGAATTTATTCTCCGTGGACCAAATGCTCTCGATCTTATTCAGCGCGTAACATCAAACGATGCATCCGTGTTGGTCGACGGAAAAGCACAATATTCCTGTTTACCCAATGATAAAGGTGGAATTGTGGATGATTTGATCGTTTACAAAATTGCCGATGAACACTACATGCTGGTGGTGAATGCTTCCAACATGGAAAAAGACTGGAACTGGATCAGCAAACACAACACAAAGGGTGTTGACATGCAAAACATCAGCGACGACACTTCATTACTCGCTGTGCAGGGACCAAAAGCGATGGCAACATTGCAAAAGCTCACCGACGTAAAGCTCTCTGAGATTCCCTATTATGCGTTTCGTATTGGCACATTCAATGGTGTAAACGAAGTAGTCATTTCCAATACCGGATACACCGGAGCAGGTGGATTTGAATTGTATTTTCCAAATGAACATGCAAAAAAGATCTGGGATGCAATTCTGGAAGCAGGAAAAGAATTTGGCATTAAGCCGATAGGATTAGGTGCACGCGACACGCTTCGTTTGGAAATGGGATTCTGTCTATACGGAAACGACATTGACGATACCACATCACCATTGGAAGCAGGATTGGGATGGATCACCAAATTCACCAAGGAATTTACCAATAGTAAAGCGATTGCCGAGCAAAAAGAAAAAGGGGTAAGCCGCAAGCTGGTCGGATTCGAAATGATCGACAGAGGCATTCCGCGTCACGATTACGAAATTGCCGATGCAGCCGGAAATATCATTGGTAAAGTAACATCAGGAACACATGCCCCCACTTTGCAAAAAGGGATCGGAATGGGTTATGTGAGCACTGCATTTGCCAGTCCTGATTCCGAAATTTTTGTGAAAGTGCGTGATAAAGCGCTCAAAGCAAAAGTGGTGAAACTTCCTTTTCTCAAGAAGTAATTTTATTTTGCGTTAGCAATGAGTCGAGCGACAGTAGACGCCTGTTTTTCTCCGTATCTCTATCCGGTATACCGGAACGACGAGAACATTGTGGTGATCATCGATATTTTGCGGGCGACATCTGCCATTTGCACCGCATTTGAACACGGAGTAGAAAAAATTATTCCCGTTGCAACTGTAGATGAAGCACGCGAGTACAAAGCAAAAGGATTTCTTGCAGGTGCAGAACGCGATGCTGTTCCCGTAGAAGGATTTGATTTCGGAAATTCTCCTTTCAGTTATATGGGAGAACACATCAAAGGACAAACCATCGTTCTTACCACCACCAACGGTACGCAAGCCATCAATGCAGCAAAGGATGCGCACAAAGTCATCATTGGTGCCTTTACCAACATTACGGCTGTATGCAATTACCTGAAATCGCAGGACCGCAATGTGATGTTGCTCTGTTCGGGATGGAAAAACAAATTCAATCTCGAAGACGCATTATTTGCAGGCGCGGTAACCGAAGAACTCAGTAAACATCCGGAACTGTTCAAGCTACAGGACGCTGCTCTTGCATTGAAATACCTCTATCAGCAGGCGATGGAAGACCCGCATAAATTCCTGCACAACGCCTCTCACAAAGAGCGCTTGGCCAAACTGGGATTAAAAGAAGATATCAAGTATTGTTTGCAGAACGATCTCACCAAAGAAATTCCCGTGCTGGATAACGGAGCGCTTGTACGGCTCAGGTATTAAGTTTTTTCTTTCAGAGAGAAGGAATTTGCAAGTGCGGGAATATACTAATTCGGGAATATACTAATTCGGGAATGTGCTAATTCGGGAATGTACAAGTGCGGGAATATGCATAGGAAGATTTCTCTCATTCACACACTTGTCCTCCGTACCATTAGCGTAGGAGGATTCCTCTCATTCGCATTTTCGCACATTCAATCAATCCTCCTCCTCAAACTCCAATTCCGCATCCTTCTCCCAGATCTCCATTTCGCAAGGTTTGCAATTGAATTTTAGTTTGTATTCGTTGGTACCGTGTTTCAAGGTGAGTGGTTCTGTTAACTTCTCTCCCATAGTTTCACGCTGAAAACGCGGACATTTTCCGAGTTCGTATTTCACACAATATTTCGTTACCATCACCCGCGATTTTCCGGGATCCCACTGAAGTTCGAATGCTTTCTCAATTTCAGTTACACCGTGACGCTTGTAAAATGCACGTGCTAATTTATTGGAAACATTATAAGTAAAATCAAGTTTTTCAACCGGATAAGGATGATCTGTTTTTACATGATGGTGCTCTTCACGTACATATTCTTTCAGCCGCACATCCATCAGTTTATCGAGTACATCGCGACGCATTTCATTCACTTTTGAAATCGGCAAAAACCAATTCGAAGAAAATTCGATCGCTATTTCGTCCACCACAAAAGGTGTATTCCCTGCCTTCGCCAGATTCTTTTTAATATTGGGTTCAGCCGATTCCGCACTTTTTGCAAGTTCTTTGCTAAGCATCGCTTCTACAATCGCTTTGTGACCATCTTCATCGCATGCCTCCAATAAAAATCCCTGCGCCGTATCTTTTAGTGTAAACTGTACTCCGATTTTTCGGATCACACTATCTTCGCGTTCAACGAGGCGGTTAAATTCTGCATCCGAATTTCTGTAGATGATTGTCCCGGGAGCGAGCGGTTTAAATACATTGGGAATAACAATATCGTTGATGATGATGTTAATCTGCGCACCGTCAGCTTCTCCCTTTTCATTGATGAAATATAATCCATCGCCGTTATTCAGCAGATCGGAATTTTCGATCACATATCCGTTCGCTTTGGTCTCGATCAGTTTGCCAATGAGTTGACCCTGCGACTTCGGACTATCCCAGGAGCCGATACGTTCTGTGCGTTTGTTTACGAAATAATCGGTGTATCCGCGGTTAAAACTGCGATCGAGTTTCGCTTCAAAATTGTAGATTGTTCTTCCCGATGATGCTTTCTCGTAATGAGAATTGTTCTCCAAAAATGCATCCATTTTTTTACGCAGATAGGAGGTGTTGTTTTTTACATACACCATATCCTTGAGGCGACCTTCGATTTTAAATGAAGAGATTCCGGCTTCAATCAGTTGAGGTAACTGATCGGAAAGATCCAGATCCTTGATAGAAAGCAAATGACTGTTGGCGATCAATGTTTTTCCATTACCATCAATCAACTGATATGGCAAACGGCAATTCTGTGCACACGAACCTCTGTTGGCGCTGCGTTCTCCTCCTGCGATGCTCATGTAGCAATTCCCGCTAAAGGAAACACAGAGCGCACCCGAAACAAAAAACTCCAGTTCAACATCCGTAGCTTCATGAATTTCGCGGATCTGATCCAGATTCAATTCACGCGCAAGCACTACACGCTGTATTCCTGCCTCGGCAAGAAATTTGACATGTTTGGGGTCGCGGTTATTGGCCTGTGTGCTGGCATGAATTACAATTGGAGGAAGATCCATTTCCAGGATAGCCATATCCTGCACAATCAGCGCATCTACACCAATAGCGTAAAGTTTATGAATAAGCTTACGACAGGCTTCCAATTCGTTGTCGTAAAGAATGGTATTGATAACCACAAAAACTTTTGCCTTAAACAAATGCGCATACTCTACCATTTCGGCAATATCATCCACCGAATTCGTTGCATTGGATCGGGCACCAAAAGCTTCGGCACCAATATACACCGCATCTGCGCCGGCATTAATAGCTGCCATGCCCTGAATTAGATTTTTGGCCGGGGCGAGAATTTCTATTTTTCGTTTCATAAAGCAATGCAAAAGTAGGAAAACAAAGGGAATTCACTACCTTTCCAATGGTGCCTGCTCTCCTTCGTTTACTACTGTGAACTTGTAAATGGGCCCCGATAATTACCAACGCATTTATCGAAGAGGCTGAGGATTTAGCACAGAAAAACAACTTCAAATTGACCCCCTACAGAAATATTTTCAAATAGAAACGAATCCGGGGTATTCTCCTTCAGAAATTGCAGTTTGTTAACATACACTGGGTTGTGCTTTTGTATATTTACAACATGCGTCACCCAATTCTTCTTTTTGTACTTGTGCTCTTGCTGATGCCGGTAATTGGTTTCAGGATGATGGGACATTCCACATGGGGCTTCTATGCGCATAAACGAATCAACCGCATGGCAGTATTTACATTACCGCCCGGTGTGTTCGGATTCTACAAAGACAATATCGAATTTGTTACCGATCACGCTGTAGACCCCGATAAGCGCAGGTACGCCGTAACCGGTGAAGCACAACGCCATTACATCGATATCGATCATTACAAAATTGAACAAGAAGATGTGTTTATTACCGTTCCTAAAAAGTGGAAAGACGCTGTTAAAAAGTACACGGAAGACACTTTGCAGGCTTACGGAATCGTTCCCTGGCATATTGAAGTGATGATGTTTCGTCTAACCAAAGCTTTTCAGGAAGAAAATTACGATCAGATTTTAAAACTCAGCGCAGATCTTGGTCACTATGTAGGCGATGCGCATGTACCCTTGCATACCACCGAAAACTACAACGGACAACTTACCGGTCAGAAGGGCATTCACGGATTTTGGGAATCGCGGATACCCGAACTTTTTGCAGAGGAATATGATTATTTTGTTGGTAAAGCCTACTACATTGAAGAACCTCTTGAATTTGCATGGCAAGCCGTGAAAGAAAGTCACCACGCTGTTGATTCCGTCCTGAATTTTGAAAAAATACTCAGCAAGCAATTTCCGGAGGACCGCAAGTACAGTTATGAAACACGTGGTAATGTAACAGTAAAAGTGTATTCGCAGGAATTCACCAAAGCCTACAGCGATATGATGGCAGGTATGGTAGAACGAAGAATGCGCAAGACGATCATTGCTGTTGGCAGTTTGTGGTACACCGCTTGGATAAACGCCGGTAAACCCGATTTGAACAAACACAAGAATAAACAAGTTTCGCCTGAAATGCAGCAGGAATTACAAGCAGAAGATAAATTGCATCAGGAAGGAAAAATTAAAGGAAGAGGGTGTGATCACAATTGAATACGAAGCGATTACCAATTAATCAATTACCAATTTCCAATTACCCAATTGCCCAATTACCAATTACCCAGTTACCAATTACCCAACTTGTCCGCCGGAATGAAACGAAGGTGGATTACCCAGTTACCAATTACCCAGTTACCAGTTACCAATTACCCAATTACCCAGTTACCAATTACCCAATTACCAATTCCCCAGATACCCAATTACCA
>JBKBUQ010000084.1:0-12651 GCA_046289975.1 Flavobacteriales bacterium
TGAATTCACCGCAATTTTTGCATCCAAACCGGCATTGGGACGAAATTTTTCAGTAGACTGGTTTTGGTAATTCCCGGTTGCTGTTCCAATGGCATAGGGAATCAGGGAAACATTTGAACCTTCTTTGTGTGGTGCTTCTTCTAGTAGTAGTTTTCCGGTAAAGGCAAGTGAAGTAGTGGAAAAATTACGAGGTACTCCGGACCATACCGAAATTTCATTGCGTTTAAAATCGTAGCGCGCAAAATTGATTCTCCATTCTTTGATGTTTTCAGGAAAACGCAAAGTCTTATAGGGAATCGCCATCTCAACAACCCATTTTCCATCGGAATGATATTGTTTCACTTCAGAGAACCATTTATTATCCCAAACAGTGGAGATACTCATATTTCCGCCATATTGAATGAGTCCTTCCATTTGGGCGCCGTGCGGATTCACGCCAAATACAAATCCATTGGTCAGATCAGAAAAGGGATCGATATACACATAGAATCCGTCACTGAAAAGAGGATCATAATCTCTTTTGAGCGATTGTATTACATGTTCGCCGGGAATATCGTCGTAACAAATGGCAGCTATGTGCAAATGATCTTTATCAAACGCAATCATTACTTCCGTTTTCGATTTCGCCATTGATGAATCAAATGGAAACCACTGACGGAAATCAGAAATGACCATTGCATTTTTCCAGGCATCGTCTTCAAGCAGTCCGTCTATCTTTATGATTTGTTCAGATTTTTTCGCAGACACACTATGCAGTTCCTGCGCATGCAAAAGTGAATTGCAGATAAAAAGTAGCAGTGTCAAAAGTCCGGTCCTGGCCATTGGGACCGAAAATTACTAAAAAACAAATCCCCTGTGAGCCAATCTCACTAAGGATCTGTTTTTCTTCGACAATATTGCCTTAACACACGATAATTGCCATAACCGTGAAGATTCCCACCACGAAAAGGGCCATAACTGTTCCTTTGTCCATAATACACGTTTTGTTTATAAAACGCAGATGATTTTGCAGGGTTTTAAGGATGGAATGCTGTTCCGTACCTTTCACCATTCCAAACGACCGTTCTTCCTTATCTTTGTTCCATTGCTTAAAAAAGGCGACCTTTTACTCAATATGGATTCCAATTTACGTACGGTAACAACAGCTGATGGATCGGTAACCCTTTTTCTTCCCGACCGCGATGAAACCTATCATTCGGTACATGGTGCAGAAACGGAATCCATGCATGTATTTATTAAAAATGGTCTTGAAGTTGCCGCTAATGATAAAGCAAAATTGAAAGTGCTGGAAATTGGTTTTGGTACCGGATTGAATGCTTTACTGGCCTTGTTGTTTGCGGAGCAAAATCAGATTGCAATCGAATTTGTTAGCACAGAAAAATATCCTCTTAAAAAAGAAATGGTTTTGCAATTGAATTATGGCAAACGATTATTGGCCGATGAATTGTTTATGCAATTGCACACCTGCAGTTGGAACGAGGTGCATCCGTTAAATGCGCATTTTAGTTTATTCAAACACGAAGGAGATTTTCGTGAAGCCAATCTTGATGCAAACTCTTATGATGTCATTTTTTTCGATGCATTTGCTCCACGGGTACAACCGGAGTTGTGGACGATAGAAGTATTTCATCAGATGTATAACTTATTGAATCCGGGTGGAATGCTTGTCACATATTGCGCAAAAGGCGAAGTAAAGCGCGCAATGAAAGCAGCAGGATTCAATGTTGAACGATTGCCGGGACCTCCGGGCAAACGTGAAATGACAAGAGCGCGCAAAGCGGAATAACAAGTGAAAAAAATAAAACGGACTGTTCCACTATGAAACAGTCCGTTCTCTTTTAGAATTTATTCTTAGCGGATTTCAATGCTGCGGCTTCCTTTGTTCAGGTTTTGTTCTTTTTTGGGAAGAACAAGTTGAAGGATGCCGTTTTCATAACTTCCATTGATTTTTTCCTGATCGATTAGTTTTTCAGGAAGAGTAAACGAGCGGGTAAACGACGCATAATGGAATTCCTTGCGTGTGTATTGTCCTTTTTCGTCGTTGTTTTCCTGTTTGCTTTCTTTCTCACTTGAAATAGTAAGAATGTTGTTGCTGAGTTCGACTTTAAAATCTTCTTTACTCAATCCGGGGACTGCAACATCAATAACAAATGCATCTTCTTTTTCGGTGATATTCACTGCGGGGATGGATGCATTGTGGTGCATGGTTCCGGGCCAGTTGGACATGGACTTAAGCATTTCATCATCGAACATGGATGGGAAGAAAGGGAAGCGGTTGTACTTTTTAACGAGTGTCATGGCTATTGTTTTTTAGGTTATACATGTTTTTGGCATGATACCTCAAGACAAATGCCGATAGTGTATTTCGGAAATTTTAGCAGGATTCTGCAAGATATACCTGCAAATTTTTCAGGTTTTACTACTATTATCTGACTATTTTTCAGGATTTCGGTTTTCTGCTTTTCTTTATCACCCAAATATTAGGTGATCAACGCAACATTTACCCTAATTTTTTACGAAAACTACAAAGTTGTCTTGGTTTTAAATCCTTTTTCTCAAAATGGGGTTCATGTCGCTTATTTAATTTGATCTTTTGATGAATTTATACATTCATATAAAATGGTTAAATGTTTGTTTAAATCAGAGCAAAAAAAAGCATCACTATTGTGATGCTTTTAAAATTATTATGTAGTTAAGGCTGCACTACGAATTTATGTCGGCCCACCCAGCCATCTTCAAATTCCACAAGCAATATACCTACGGAAAATGCAAAATTACCGGTTTGAATTTCAACGGATGTAGTAATTGTTGCGTTCTTCCAGATCAGTCTGCCACTGATATCGAATAGTTGCAACTGTGCAATCGGTTTTGTGCTGATCAGTTTGATACTACCGCCGGATTGTTCAATAATTAGTGATGATGCATCGGCTTCACCAATTCCTGTTCCGGTAGCGGGATTGAGTGTGAAACTCTGAGTTCCGGTGCAACCTGAATTATCGGTTACTGTTACTGTATATGTTCCGGGAGCAAGTCCGGATAAATCTTCGGTAGTGGAACCGTTCGACCATGAATATTGGTAAGGTGCAGTTCCTCCGCTTACATTTAAATCGATGGTGCCGTCGTTTCCACTCTGCGGTGAATTGGCGTTACCCGTAATTGAAAGCGCAGCAGGTTCGTTTATCGTAACGGGAAATGCAGATGTACATCCGTTGTTGTCGGTGACTTCAATCGAATAATTTCCTGCGGGAGCACTTGCCGGATTTACGCCATTGTAGTTGATGGTGAATGGTCCGCTTCCTGAAGGTACCACTGTAAAAGATCCTGTGCCGCCTGCGCAATTGGCAGGGGTAGTGGTAATGGTTGCAGTTGGACCACCGGAAGAGGATATAGTTACATTTACAATAACAGAACATGAATTCCCGTCGGTAACCGTGCAGGTATAAGATCCTGCTGCAAGGCTGCTTGCTGTTGCTATGGTTTGACCATTGCTCCAGAGATAGGAATAAGGTGCTTGTCCGCCGCTGGCAATTACGGATGCTGATCCGTTATTCATTCCGCAGCTGGCTTGGGTAATACTGCCGGGTTGTGCCTGTACAACGGTAATGCCGCATAAATGATTGTCGATAATGCGCGTGGAATATTGCAGCGAATCGAGGAATTGCGACCACGATGCACAATTGCTTTTTAAATGATAGTTGAGCCATAATCCGTAATGATCCTGACTAACATCCTGCTGTTGTGCTCTTGTAATAGAAATTCCGGTAGATGAGGTGGATTCTCCAAAATCACAATTGAAATTGGAATTGGCAAAATAACAGTGTCCGCCTCCAGGAATGGATAGATAGGTTTTACACGTTGAACCGATTGCATTAAAAATAGGAAGATGATGATCGACAGGTGGTGTTACACCGTCTTGGGCTCCTGAAAAAATAAGCGCAGGCACAGTAATTCCCGGTGCAGCGCTAACCGCAGAAGGATTGGTTTCTGCAGGTGCAAGTGCTACAATAGTTTGTATTGCCGTATATCCGTTCGCCGCAAGTATAGTTGCTCCTCCTCCCATCGAGTGCCCCATAATCGCACTTCTTCCGTTTTGCTTTTGATAGAAAGGTGAGGTATTGTCGGCATTAAGCAGTGCCATTTTTTCAACGCAAACACGAAGGTCGAGTGCGAAGTTTTGGTGACTTGGACTTAATCCTCCCTCTGTACGCGGAAATACCATAATGTAACCCTGGGGAACCAGATTCTGCCAGATGTTTTGGTAAGCATCCCAACTCATTACAAAGCCATGTCCAAAAACAATCACCGGAAATGTCCCGCTTGCGAATGGTGTATTTAGTCCGTTGCTTGTTGCAGGATAATAAATCTCCGACTGAATCTGACGACCGGGACCTCCGCCTGAACCAAATCCTCCTGTGCGCGAAGGATCATTGAACGTAATGGTGCGTTGCCCGATCTGGTATTGTGCCTGGGCAAACAAAACGATGAAAAGAAGGGTAACAGAAAGAAAAACTTTTTTCATTTTTTTAATTTTTTGGCAATATGGACCTTCCTTTCCCGGTGGGCAAGAGGTGGTGTAATCCAAATATCAGATGATTCGCTTGTTAAGTTCAGGACAAATTATTCGTCCGATTGTTTAAAATTCCACGAACCCATTGTTCGGAACATGAATTCCAAAATCCGTTTACGTACTTACTATTCAGAAGAGTAGGGGCGATTTTTTTTGAAGAATTGCAATAAAATAACCGACCTGAATTTTGCCTGCGTAATTTTCTGAAATCAGTTTGAATGAGGAAACAGGAATTGATTTTTTCCCTTTCAGTGACAAGTGGCTTCTGCGCAACGTTGACCGTCAATTGCCGCCGACACAATTCCACCGGCATATCCGCCACCTTCGCCACAGGGAATAAGTCCTTTGATTTGAGGGTGATGAAGACTTGTTTTATCTCGCGGAATTCGAACGGGTGATGAGGTGCGGCTTTCAGGAGCAACCAGCACTGCTTCGTTGGTTCCGTAACCTTTCATTTTTTGTGCAAATGCCTTGAACCCAAATTTTAGTCGCGATGCCAACGTTTCCGGTAATACTTCTTTCAAGGAAACACTTTTTATTCCGGGAAGGTAGGAACAATCGGGTAGAGTGGAGGATGTTTTTCCCTCGATGAAATCCATCATGCGTTGTGCAGGTGCAGTTTGCGTTTTTCCTCCGGCAATCCAACAGGCACGTTCTATGGCTTCCTGAAATTTCAATGCACTTAATGGACCATACTGACGAAAGTTTTTTAATTCTTCCTCGGTAACTGTGGTTACAATTCCGGAATTGGCAAATGGATTATTTCTGCGTGATGGCGACCATCCGTTGGTAACAATTTCTTCCTGCGCAGTGGCGCAAGGGGCAATGATTCCTCCCGGACACATACAAAACGAATAGACTCCTGTATCTTTTACCTGTTCCACCAGTGAATACGAAGCCGGTGGGAGAAATGGTCCGCGAACGGTGCAATGGTATTGTGCCTGATCGATGATGCTTTGCGGATGTTCTGCACGCACACCGAGTGCGAATGTTTTTTCCTCAATGAGAATATTCTTTTTGTGCAAGAGGTAAAAAATATCACGCGCAGAATGTCCCGTTGCTAGTATCAGATTGTTGACCGGAATTTTTTGATTACTGTTGATCGTAATGGAACGGATGTTCCCGTTTTCGGTGCTGAGATCGGTGAGTTTGGATTCGAAATGAACTTCTCCACCACATTTGAGGATGCTGTCGCGAATGGCTTCAATGATGCCGGGTAATTTATTGGTTCCGATATGCGGATGTGCATCAATCAGAATAGATTCATCAGCTCCGTGTGCAACCAATAGCGAGAGAATTTGTTTTACATCACCACGCTTCGTTGAACGGGTATATAATTTTCCATCCGAATAGGTTCCTGCCCCGCCTTCACCGAAGCAATAATTCGATTCGGGATTTACAATGTGGTTTTTTGTAAGGTGAGCAAGATCTCTTCTCCTTTCGCGAACGGTTTTTCCACGTTCAAAAATGACCGGTTTTTTACCCAACTCAATCAATCGCAAGGCTGCAAATAATCCTGCGGGACCGGCACCGATGATGTGGACTTCTTCTGCCTGACTTACATTTTTAGCTTCGAAAACATACGTTTCTCCCGGTATTTTTTCGTTGCGATCAAAAACGGTGATTTTTAATGTAAATTTTACCTGTCGTCCCCGTGCATCGATAGAACGGCGATCGATACGGTAGGGACCCAGATCCGATTCGATTACACCAATGTATTTGGCAATGGCTTTGCGAAGTTGTGCATCGTTGATGGTGTCTTCGGGCAGGACCTGAATCTGAAACTCGCGGGCCACGTTTTATCCTTCGAAGGTGAATGAAAACAACACCACTTTCGAGCGTAAACGATCAATGGGCGAAGTGTACATGTTGTTGTCTTGAAGCAACAGATTTTTTAATCCGGAGGAAACTTTTAACTCCAGTCCAAATTTAAAATAAGGCAGGAAGAAATCTAGTCCACCACCAACCTGCCAGGCGTGATCCGGTCGACGTATGCGCACAATGGCTTCTCTGCCGAAGGTGTTGACGACATCTTTTTGCGATGCCATATCAATGCTGTACTGGTAACCCACAACCGCATAAGCTGCAAAATTGTTAACACGGTCGGTACGGAGCTTGAGGTTGAAAGGAAGATTGATATAGGTGGATTCTACGCGTCGGATCACTTCGTCGTTTTGCAATTTTCCGTTGGTAGTTCTGTAAAATCCGTAACGTAATCGCCGGTCTTGAAACGAAATTGCGGGAATAAAGCGCAAGGAAATATTTTTACTCAGATTGAGTGAGGCCAGCGGACCAAGATCAAAGCCGGGTTGTCTTTCTGCACCAATCCACATCAGCGAATCGGAGGTAGGAAAAGCATTGTAAGTATCGAGGTAAAAATTGGATGTATTGTAGGCAAGAATGAATCCGAAGTGATACGGTTTTTTGTCGAAATTCTTCAGGTTACCCACACGCTCTTTCTGGGCAAGCAGAAATTGACTCCCCGGGAGAAACAATACAAGCGCAAGAATGGCGTGAATTCGATGTGACATTACCTCCAAAAATAATCATTAAAACGGCGGTTGTTCCGTATTGTTGTCTTAACGGCTTTTATGACCGGTATAAATTGTTGCAATTCCCCCGCTCACGGTTTTGGCTTTTACATCGGTATACCCCACTTTTTCGAGGATACGGAGAAAATCCTTCCCTTCCGGAAAGGCCTCTACCGACTCCGGTAAATAGGTGTATGCTGCTTTATCTTTTGAGATTGTTCTTCCAATGAAGGGAATCACCCGCTTAGAGTAAAAATTAAACGATTGCTTAACCGGAAAGCGACGTGGTTTGCTGAATTCCAGAATGACAGCAGTTTTGCCGGGACGAAGAACACGAAGCATTTCTCCCAGTCCTTTTTCCAGATTTTCGAAATTACGAACTCCGAATCCAACGGTAATGGCATCGAACGAAGCGTCTGCAAAAGGAAGGTTTTCTGAATCGCCTTCCAGCATTTCAACACGATTGTCGTATCCGCGTTTTTTCATTTTTTCGCGGCCCTTTTCCAGCATTCCCACCGAAATATCGATGCCGGTAACTTTTTCAGGATGGAGCTTGAGTGCTGCAATTGCAAAATCGCCTGTGCCCGTAGCAATATCCAGAATGTGTTTGGGGTTTTCCTTGCGTAAAATTCCAATGGCCTTTCTTCGCCAGATATGATCGATCCCCATACTCAGGAAATGGTTCAGAAAATCATAACGGTGCGAAATGTTATTGAACATCTGTGCGACCTGCTTTTTTTTGCTGTCGTCCTGATTATAAGGCTTTACGGGTGTTCCCATGGGTGGAATTGAGGTGCAAAGGTAGTGTTTTCGACTTAAGGAAATAACACGAATCGGACCCAATTGTTTCGAAACGGGCTAAATCAAATAATGTGCGCTCTAATTATTCGTTTCCTATCTTCGTTTTGCCGAATGTTAGGCAGTATTTTTTGATGCTGCTTAAAATGAAATCCGATGGAGAAAAAACGTTGAGCCTACATGGATATGGAAATAAAAACACGACTCAAAATTTTTTTTCACAAGCGTCGGATCATCCGGTGTTCGGTATTTTTTTCAATTGTGCTCTTGCTTTTTGTGTTCCGCTATTCCATTATGCGAGGAATGGCAGGCGTACTCATTTCGGTCGATGAACCAAAGAAAGTGGAAGCCTGTTTTGTATTGGGCGGAAGTTCCTACGAACGCGGATTATTTGCCGTTCAGATGTTCGAAAAGGGATATGCCGATAAATTTATCTGTACGGGTGAAAATGTTCCATCTATTCTCGAAGCACTCGGACAAGCAATGACGGAGGCTGAAGTCACGGCGTTTTATATGCGCTCCGCCGGAATACCCGATTCAGGGTTGGTAGTGATCAATAAATCGACTTCCACCCGCGAAGAAGCAAAGGTGATTCGTGAATACTGTGAGTCGAACGGTTTGAAAAAAGTAATGTTACTCTCCTCCAAATTTCATACTGCACGCATGCGGAAAGTTTTTCGTTCAGAGTTCCGTTCCTCTTCGGTTGAATGGATCATTGTGGGTGCGCCTAGCACGAAATACGATGAATTTAAATGGTGGGAATCCGAAGAAGGAATGATTGCACTAAATAACGAATGGATGAAAACGATCTGGTATTGGTTTAAATGAATCTGATCCGTAACAACACATTTCTATTGGAACTTTTCATCTCTAGCCATTAGAGATTACTGAAAACGAAAGTTTGACAGTTTTATTGCTGAAAGGGTTGAAAAATAACTTGTTTCTGTTTCTCTTTCTAAAAATGAAAATTGATTGTTTTTTTTCTGAAATTGCTGCGAAATGGCACGAATACTATCAGCATCTGACCTGAAAAAGGTAGGTATTTACCTTATAGGTAATCGCTCTGAATATGAGCATATTTTTAAAGATTCGCTTTGGATTCTTTTGGGTATCGCATGTGCAGCAATCGGACTCGAAGGTTTTATTGTTCCCAACGGACTACTCGACGGTGGTGTAACAGGTGTATCACTAATCTTGGCTAAGCTTACCCCGCTAAATGTTCCCTTTTACATTTTTATACTCAATCTTCCTTTTATTTTTCTTGGCTTTCGGCAGGTATCTAAAATATTTGCGGTAAAAACCTTTGTGGCAATTATTGTGCTTTCTGTTTTATTGCTAGTACTACAAACCATGCATGTTCCAAGAATTACCGACGATAAATTGCTTATCGCGGTATTCGGTGGATTTTTTCTAGGCGCAGGTATCGGATTCGCAATGCGTGGAGGGTGTGTTATTGATGGAACAGAAGTTCTGGCTTTGTATATGACCCGCAAACTGAGTATGCAAGTGGGGGAGATTATTTTGCTTATCAATGTTTTGATTTTTCTCATTGCGGCAAGTCTTTTCGGTATTGAAATGGCTTTGTATTCGATACTGACCTACATGGCAGCTTCCAAAACGGTGGATTATATCACAAATGGAATAGAGGAATACACCGGCGTAATCATCATATCATCAGAACATGAAAAGATCCGCAAAGAAATTATTTCCCAATTGGGACGCGGAGTAACCATATACAATGGTAAACGTGGATTGCGAGGAAAAAAAGCATTAGAAAGCGGACTAAACGACCGCGATATTCTTTTTACTGTGGTTACCAAACTGGAACTGACTCGTCTCAGGAATATTGTTGATGAAATTGACGATTCCTGTTTCATGACAACACATGCCATGACGGGCGTAAAAGGAGGAATGATTAAACAGCGTAAATTACATTAGGTTGCTTATCTGCTATAGTAGGAACATATATAAATCACTGTGAAAAAAATAAGCGCGAGTATTACATAAAAAATAATCCTGTTTTCCTCGCGTGGTGGAAGAAATCCGAAAGTCTTCAGATCCCACCAGCGTTTGTCGTGCTGTTGTTCCATTGTTTATTTGCCTACAATGGTTTTCAGTTTCGCCATCCAGGGTTCAACTTCGATGTATCCCTTAATGATCTCCAGGCGCTTTTCGTTTTTGTCGAAAATCACGAAACTGGGATACGACATTTGTCCGTCGAGGAAATTCACGGCTAGCTCATGAGAGCGGTATTGCGTATTGTATTTATAAACCTGCTTGCGGTAGGTCACGTCTTCTTTTTGTTCCGCATCAAACTTAACACAATAAAAATGATCGCTCATGTATTTGGCAACTTCCTCAACAGCAAAGGTTTTAGTGTCCATCACCTTACACCATCCGCACCAGGCAGTGTAAACGTCAACGAAAATCATTTTTGGTTTTTTCTTGTTGGCCTCAACAGCTTCTGACCAGGTCATCCATTTAATTTCAGTAGCATTTAGGCTGCTTGTAAATGCAAATAGGGAGAAAAAGAGAACAATGCGTTTCATGGGTATGTTGTTTTGAGTGTAGACAATGAATTAACGTAAGAGTTGCTTGCAATTCCCGTGCCTCATTGTTAAAAAAAGTAAAATCCTCAATCTTTTTTGAGTTTGCCCACTAACGATACAGGTGGGGGACAAGGCTTATTCGTGTTTTTGTTGATGAAGACCAGTGTCGTTTCGCCCTCGTTTAATTTTTGACCACTCTCATTGTACATTTCGTACACAAAGCGAATGCGTGCTCCGGATATTTCGGCGATGGTCGTTTTCAGCTTCAACAGATCATCGTACAAAGCCGGTTTAAAGTATTTGATCTTGAATTCCAGAACGGGCAACATCACTCCGGATTCTTCCAGCGATCGGTAACTTAATCCCAGATCACGCAAGGCTTCAACCCTTCCAACTTCATAGTATTCAGCATAGTTGCCGTAATAACAATAGCCCATTTGATCGGTTTCTCCGTAGCGGACTCTCAGTTCTGTTTCGTGTGTGTGCATAGGTGAAAATAACCTTTTATTAAACGTAAAAACCCCGACGAGAACGTCGGGGTTTTAGCTCAGGACTTAAATCCGTTCTAAACATCATGGCAAAGGTTCAGTGGATCTCTAAGTGGTATGGTAGCAAGGCTGCCACACCCTTGCGCCTGAGAATTTTTTTAACGTTGTAAAGATACAACATCATTTCGGGGCTTAAGGCAAAATTTGCGTTAATTAATTCAACTTTTGCCTCATTTTTTAAACGGTTAACCAATTCCTCAATTGGATCCTTAACTATCGGATATTCAGTGAGTATGTACTCTCCTTCTGTCAGGTTGGCACGCTTGGCAGCGTCGGAAATTGCAGTTTCCAGACCGCCCAGCTCGTCCACCAGCCCAATCGCTAAAGCATCGGTCCCGGCCCAGACTCTTCCTTGGCCTATGGAGTCGACTTTTGCAGGTGTTAATCCTGCCGCCTGACGACCTTCGGCTACCTTATTAATAAAGTCAGCATAGATATCATCAACCCCTTTTTGGATGATCCGGTACTCCACTTCGTCCATTGCTCTGCTTATCGATCCGATATCGGAATAGCGATTGGTTTTAACCCTGTCGTAGGTTATGCCCAATTTTGATTTGAGCATGCGCTCCGTATTAGGTAATACCCCGAATACTCCTATCGATCCGGTTATGGTATTTGGTTGTGCGAATATCTTATGGGCAGCACAGCTAATGTAATAACCACCGGATGCAGCAACGTCGCCCATCGAAACAACAAAGGGTTTTACTTTTCCTGCCAATACCACTTCTCTCCAGATTACATCCGAAGCCAAAGCAGATCCGCCGGGAGAGTTAACGCGTAGTACAATCGCCTTTACCGTAGTGTCCAAACGCGCGGCGCGAATGTCTTCCGATAAATTCACCGAACCAATCGAATTATCATCGCCCTTACCATCAATGATGTCTCCCACCGCATAAATCACTGCAACTTTCGCTTTGTTCTTTTCACTGTTTTTTTCTGAACGTGTTTTATTTAGGCGTTTGTCTTTTGCGTAAGTGCCCAATGAAACCAGATTCAGCTCATCTTTTTCTTCAATGCTCAAACGCTTGCGCAATTCTGCATAGATCTCATCACGGTACGAAATACGATCAATGAAACGCTCTACCAATGCTGCATCTGCTGTTTGCAATACAAGCGAATCGGCCAGCTGATTGAGTTTGCTCACTTCAATCTTCCGCTCTTGAGAAATACCTTCAAGCATGTGGTTCCATAGAGAGAACAAATATTTTTCGGTCTGTTTTCGGTTGGCATCGCTCATCTTATCCAACATGTAGGGCTCCACTGCACTCTTGAACTGATTGTTCGATCCGCGAATGATGGTCAGGTCTAATTCCAGTTTTTCAATCAGTCCTTTCATAAACATGATCTCTGCTGTTAATCCTGTATGCTGTACAATTCCCTGCGGATACAAATGAATTTCATCGGCAACACTCGCCAGGTAATAGGATTTGTGCGTATAGATTTCCGAATAGGCCAGGATGAATTTTCCGGATTCCTTAAATTTTTTCAAACCGTTTCTGATTTCTTCCACAGTGGCCATACCGGCGGGAATCATCGAAACATCAAGAAAAACACCTTTTATTTTCTCGTCCTTCGCTGCACGTTCCAAACTGGTGAGTATGCGGTTGAGCCCCGTTTTGGAATCGGTGTTCAGTCCGCCCAGACCAAAATCGAAACTG
>JBKBUQ010000085.1:0-12472 GCA_046289975.1 Flavobacteriales bacterium
ATAACAATTCCCAATTACCAGATGAGTGTGGCAGGTAATTTTTTTGCGAGCGGAAAAATATCCGCAACATCCATTGAGGTGGTGCAATTAGTTTATGCCGATACGGTTAAAGGCGGAAAACAATTCCGTTTGTCGGAGAGTTTACGGTTTAAGGGTATCGACAACAACGACCCTGCCAGCCGAAACGACATTTGCGGAATGGGCGCACCATTGTACATACAGAGCAACGGTGCGAGCTCGCATACCATTTTTAATTACGGAAACGCCACCAATGTAGGGATTGGAACCAACGCCCCGCAGTACAAACTGCACGTAGTGGGGAATACCAGTTTTGATGGCGGAGTACGCTTGCCTCAACTGGCGGGATCAGGGGGATGGTTGGGATTGGATGCGCAGGGTAACTTGGTTAGTCGGAGCTTGGAGATGGCAGGATTTGATATTTATTCCTTGCCGTGTTTAACAGATAATAATGGTAACTTTTTTCCGGTATGGGGAAATGGTCCGGGTATTTTATTTGCATCCAACAACAATTGCGGAAATGTAATTAAGGTGGGGATTAATACGGACAATCCCTTGCACCAGTTGGATGTGCGTGGCGATGCTTTTGTTTCGGAGACTTTGCGCGTGGGAAACAATGAACTTTTTTTAGGTGGGCAAAATCAATCGGGTAGCAGAAATGTAATTTATTCCAATGGGAATTTATTACTTCAATCCACGCCCGGATATAATTTCAATACGCTTATCAATGCCAACAACACCGGAAATGTTGGTATAGGAACAAATTCTCCTGTTTCCCGATTCCAGGTGGGTGATGGGGTAGAGGCCTTTTCTGTGGGATCCGCCTATTTTCCCGGATTAGGTTACGGAACATCATATATTGGCTTTAACCTTCGGCGCGGAACTACCAACTGGGAAACAAATGCAGGAATAAGTCATAATGGTGGTGGAATAATTTATGCATCAGTTTTAGGGAATTTTCATTTTATAAGCATACCATCCACAGGTTCTGTTGCACAAACCGGATTGACCGATCAGGATGTGCTTGATAATACCCAGGTGATGATTTATAGCGACGGTCGAATGGGAATTGGAACTCAATGCGTGCCTTATGATCACCGTCTTGCTGTTGACGGAAAGTTGATTTGCGAGGAAGTAACTGTAAAGATGAGCGACGCCCAGGGTTGCTGGCCGGATTATGTGTTTTCGGAGGAGTACAGGCTCATGTCTTTACCGGAAGTGGAAACCTATATTGCGCAGAACGGGCATCTACCCAATATGCCTTCTGCTGCTGTGGTGGAAGAAGGATTGGAATTAAAAAGCATCGTAGTAAAACAACAACAGACTATTGAGGAATTAATGTTGTATATTTTGGAGTTGAACCGGAGAATTGAACAATTAGAAAACCAATAGGATATGAGGATTATTATATTATTTGTTCTTTCTGTTTTCCTTTTTTCGTGTAAAAAGGAGAAGTTGGAAGGCCAGTTACATCCATTAATTGGAAAGTGGAAAGTTACTCATGATTTATCTGGAGCATATATTACTTCTGATAATTCATTATACCATGAGATGATTTTTAAGAAAAGCGGGCAAATTAGATTGATAAAGGATGATAAATGTATTGAAAAGGGAAGATTCATAAATTTAGTTTTAACTCAAGAAAATGTATCAACCGGATCGAATAATTATAGTGCTGAGTGCAAAACTAACTCTTTGTTTGGCGAGGAGGATTTTATTAGTGAAATTAAGTTAATCACTTTGTTTTTTAGTAATTCCGTTTTTAATAGCTCCAATTCAGATAAGATTACTATAACTTTTGAAGGCCGCTACGGAGGCAGCGGTTCCAAAATTCGAACTTATGAGAGAATTTCTTATTAACCTTGTATGTTTTCTTTTGGTCATAGATTTATTTGGTCAACAAAACACGATTATCGCGGTATCACAACCAAACTGCGTAGAAATGCCAGCACCAATCTACCCCAATTTACAGGGAAGCCACCCTCAAATAGTTTATGATGTCAATTTTATGCCGGGTAATTCTCATAGTTCAAGTTTTCTTCAACTTGATCTTGTTTATCAGCAGGAGTTTAATGGTGTCACAAATGATTTGGTAGGTGATTGGTTGCCTACTATTTACTAAGCAACTAACAGATCAAACGTTTTATTAAAATGAGATGAAAAACCTCAAATTTTTCTATTGCTTAATTGCCTTTATAGTGGTAATTTCTGCCTGCAATAAAAACAGGTTAGAAGGAGAATTTTCTTTTCTTGAGGGTGAATGGGAGTGTTACAAAATGGCATATGTTACCTACTCTTCAGGGAATTGTAATTATGATACGATCTACGACGGAGGAAACCGAAAAATTACCTTTTATAAACGAGGTAAAATTTTGTTTGAAAAGGATAATGATAAAGTAGAATGTTTCCCATTTGAGTTGCAAAATCTGGGGACAAGGACATATTATATTTATGCAACCAATAGGAAAAGGAAACATGTTGATATGTCGATATTTTTTTACGGACTAAATAACTATAATGAGTTTTCAACACCATATTTCCCTCCTCAAGAAGTTTCCGGGCTAAATTGTCGGCATATTTATTATTTTAAAAGAAAGGTTTAACCAGATATTTAGATCAAGCGCCTCACTTGTGGTTTAGAATTCAGATTTTCTTTTTACTTTTTCTCTTCAACTTCCCCACAACGCAAATTCACTGCGTTCTGTCCGTTTTTCTTTGAACAAATTTCTGATCATGAAAAAGCGTATTAAACCGGTGGAGCCTGTTGTTTCCGTTGTTAAACTTGAACGCACGCGTTTTGAAGATTTGGATGATCGTTTATTGGTTTTTCATTTGTTCAGGCTGGGTCAGCGCTACGTAGAAGCAGAAATGGAAGCCATTTATTTTGGTGGTCCGTTTGGTGCGAGGGTGTTTTATTCATTGAATTGAAAAAGTATGGCAGGATATTTTGTAGCACGAAAGCGTCGTATGGTTCTTGAAGTGGATGAACTGGTCTTTGTTCCGGATTGCAGGGATGAACAAGAGGCGCGGAGAAAGGTCCTGACCGGCGAGGGTGTTCCCTTAAAAGGTTCGGAAAAGGTATCAGGGAGGCGAGGGCGCGACCGTATTTTGGATGCGGGAGAAGCAATTGAAGCCTGATTTTTTACGGAATTAGTGGACTGACAGGAATCATTGTTGAAAACCCGGAATTTGTGTATTTTCCCTTTATGAAAATTTTAGTCGTATCTTTTATTTCTATCGCTTTACTTTCTTGTGGCGAACAACAAAAGGAAAACAATTCAACCGGATCTGTTCCATTGCAGGATTCTATCGTAAGTGAGGCGCCGTTAAGGGAAGATTATTCAGATGCGCTTGTGATGAATGGAAATGGGATTATGGGGATGTTCCGGGATTTTTCTGCCAATAAACAATGGGATGAGATGTTGCGCTTTACATCCGGAACAATTGTAGCGCGTTATGGCGAAGAAAAAGTACGTTCCTTTTATGCAGGACTTGATCTCACACAGCCTTTGATTTTTGAAAATTTAACGGACGAAGGTGATGTAAAAGTGTTGAATTACCGTGTTACAGGTAAGGCAGATGAATACAGAAAACTTAGAGTAGTAGAAGAGAACGATACTGTTCGTGTATGGCCTTTTGATTTTGAAAAGGGATTGTTTTTTTCTGGTGAAAAGTGAAGGGTGAATAGTGAAAGGTGAATAGTGAAAGGTGAATAGTGAAAGGTGAATAGTGAAAGGTGAATAGTGAAAGGTGAAAAGTGATTTCAACGATTCAGTATGCTAACTGTCGGAGCCGCTTGGTTTATTTTCTTATAAATTAAACAGGTTTTTTTATTTTTTTTTGTTTTTTTATTTCTTTTGCGGGCATTTTTTTGTAAAGTATATCTGTGAAAAGGAGAAACTCACGTTTGCCGTAAAGATTTACTTTCACCCAGCAGAATTCGAGCGCTTCGGGATTGAACAATTCGAGATCGGGTACATCCCAGGTAAAGGTAAATAGCGGACCCACCCTGCTTTCTGCTATGGCAACATTGTGTTCATTATCCGGATCGAATGCAATGGAGCGGATGCTGTTATGAAACAGTGGAAACAACATTCCATGCTCCAGCAATTGGTTTAGTGTTTTATGAAAACTTTTGCGTTTTGCGCTGTGTTTGATGCGCATGATAGTTCTTCGGGCCGGAATTGCACCCAATAAATAGAGATCATCATCCAGATCCTGCCAGTGCAGAATCGCTTTTCCCGATCGTGTAACGGCATCCATCCCCAAAAAGAAATCGTCTTCGAGTAAACCGTACCACCCACCGCTGCCTTTCAACCCGATTTTTTCCCTGCACTTCTCCCATGTTGCTTCCGAAAGGGAAGATGAACGTAAGGATACTGCAGGTCCTTTGATCTGAATGCTGAGTGTGGCCATCAGCTGCTAAAGTAATACCCTGGTCCGCTGACAAACCCAAATTGTTTATTAATCGCTTCACTTGTTCAAAATTGATTCGCCGCTTCATTCATGAATAATCGATAATGTTATTTGGTTTTCGGACGTTGGTGAAGACTGATTTTAATCATTCTTATCGCAAATTACATCCCGATTTTACGCTTTTTCTACCCTTTTTTTCGGGTGTTTTGTCCGTACTAAGCACGTGGGTGTAAGACTTTTGACATCGTTGGTGTAGTGTTTTTTTGATATGTTAAAAAATTGATCCTGAATAGTAATATGTACTAAATTTGTATCAACACTAAAATGCTTGCTATGGCAGTTAAAAAATCAAAGCGTGGTCGCCCTAAGGGTTCCATCAATGCCAACAAGGCCATCGGTCCTGTTGTAATAATTTCGAAGGGAAAACGTGGTCGCCCGCGTAAAGACCTTGCGCCTAATGTTGAATTACTGGAGAAGAAAGTTGCAAAACTTGAAAAACGCCTGGGTAAAATGACCGGAGTATTGCAGGAGATTGCCGACAATAGTCTGCTCCGCAAAGTTTTTGGAATAGGTGTACGTCGCCCCGGTGTAAGAAAATCTACCGGAAAACGTGGTCGTCCTCCCAAAAACAACAACTGATTATTCAAGCCCCGCACGTTCGGGGCTTTTTTTATGGATGAATTTCTGCCAGCTCCGCTTGCCACTCCCTTTCAAGAAGATGAAAAATATGCTGATTCAAATCTGCACCCAATCCTTCCGCCTGTGCGGGTTCGCGGGTGTCGAGATGATAAGTACTGAAAGTGGTGATACTGTCGAACAGGGTTTTGAGGGTGTGGTGACGCGAATGCCGGCATACCGACATCACATTGTCGAGCGCATTGATTTGTGTCACGATGCCTTTGCCGGATAACGTGGGTTTGTTGCGTAAGGTTTGTTGCAGGTAACGAACCACTTCGTGACGCACCTCTTCCACCAGTTCTTCATCGGCGCGGACCGTAGAAAATGCATGAAGTAACTGATAAAGATCGCGACGACCTGATTCGTAATTACGTATGGTGCGAAGGGCCTGCTGCTGCAGTTCAGCCGGACCAAGCTGTTGTGCAAAGAGTGCTTGCAGTTTATGGCAATACCTGTTCCCGCGGTTTTCCGGAATATGGTAAGTAGCCAGAAAGGATTTGCCACTGCTTTCATGCGAAGCCACAATCAGGAGGTATTCTTTTACAGGTTCACCTTTGATATGAAGATCTTCTCTTGTATTGCGAAGAAACAGCAGGCTTTTGTTGCCTTCGCTTAATTCACGTTCGCCGCTGAGTTTGAATTGCCCCAGTTCAACAATGGCACTTGCTAAATCGCGGAAGGGTTGAAGCATGATCTCTTTATCGTCCGATTTTACTGCTCGGAGATTGCTCTTTTTTTCGGGAAGAAACTGGTGCTGAGCCTGACGGGTTCTTCCAAAGGGGAGTGCTGCTGCGTTCATGATTAGAGGTATTGATTAAACAACTATTGATGATGCAAATTTTCACCATCAGCACGCAGTGGATATGCGCTATAAATTATTTATAACGCAGATAGACTGCGTTCTGCTTTTGCACTTTGCTAAAATTTACCGAAACCCCGGCGAAGGATTTAAAATCACGTAAATTGTGATCCATTTGTGTTCAGCATCATCGACATAGAAACTACCGGACTCGATCCCAAACGCGACAGAATAACTGAGATTGCTATTGTGTTACACGACGGATTAACAGTTGTTGAACGATACAGCACACTGATTCATCCTGAGCGTTCAATACCGCAAACAATTTCCAGAATTACGGGTATCACTAATGAGATGGTGGCAGAGGCGCCGAAGTTTTATGAGGTGGCGAAAAAAATACTGGAACTGACCCGCGACAAAATTTTTGTTGCACATAATGTAGAATTTGATTTTCGCTTTATTCAGGAAGAATTCCGCTCTTTGGGATATGCCTACAAACGCGATAAACTATGTACTGTACGATTAAGTAAAAAATTAATTCCCGGAAGAAAATCATATGCACTGGGAAGATTGTGCGAGACATTGCAGATCCCCCTTCACAATGCGCACCGTGCTTTGGCAGATGCAGACGCAACCGCTTCACTGTTTTCCTATTTGATGCAGTTAAAAAGTGCGCATCCTGTCTATAAACTTCAAAATCTTGATGCAATCAATACCGGAAGAACACAAAAGATCCAGCAGTACATTCTAAAAAAACTTCCGGAGAAAACGGGCGTATATCGTTTTCTGGGTAAAGGCGGAAATATTCTTTACATCGGTAAAAGCACCAATATGCGGCAGCGTGCCATTCAGCATTATCAGTCGAAGGAAAAGAAATCGCGTAAGATGATTGGAGAGGTGTACAATGTAGAATTTGAAGAGACGGGCTCTGAACTGATTGCACTGTTGCTCGAATCGGAAGAGATAAAACGTCACCAACCTCCCTATAACCGTGCACGTCGTAAAAAGGCATTTGCCTATGCGCTTGAGTCTGTAATTCATGAGAATGGTGTATTACAGTTTCAGATAATTCCAACGGCTGATAGTAAAGAACCACTCAAAATTTTTCATACATGGATCAGTGCGCGTGCATTTTTGAACGAGTTGATGGACAACGAATATGTGTGTCCTAAATTTTGCGGCGCTTTCGACATGGAAGGACCATGCTTTCATTTTCAAATCAGAAAATGCAATGGAATCTGTTGCGGAAAAGAGGATCCTGAAATCTATAATGCACGGATACGGAATCTGATCGAAACCTGTGCAGGTGATAGATCCGATCAATTGATAAAAGGAGCAGGCAGAAACTCCCATGAATATTCCTATGTACTAATGCTTGGAGGAAAGTATGCCGGTTACGGTTACCTGAATGCGGATGTCGCATTCGATTCGCTGCAGGAGTACAGTAAACGGGTGGTTCCCTTCGATTATTTTCCGGATGCTGATGATTTGATCTGCAGTTTTTTGCGTTCCGGTACAGTGGAAGTTGAAGCGAGTTAGAAGAAGGAAATAAGTTCCTCCTGACAGAATTTATTTTCCGGCTAATTCTTCACGGTGTTTTTGCAGCCACTGCATTAATCCGAAAATTGCAAGCAAAGTAAATAGCAGAAACTCCAGCGAAACAAGATGTATACCTTTTTTCCAATAAACCCCGGTGCATAGTGCGTCGGTTACAATCCAGATTACCCAACAATCAATTTTTTTTCGTGCCTGTAAAAACGTTGCCTGAATACTTAAAACACCAATCAGTGTGTCGAGATAGGGGAGGTCGGCGGGTTCATGTAGTACTGAAGGAAAAAGAATGTGCAGATGCTCGATCAGGTATCCTATTCCCAGCGTTGCAACAATGGTAATCAGAGGAAGACGGAATCGCCATTGTTGACCGATCCATTCATGCTTGAGTTTTTGTTCTCCGCTTTTATTCCAGTTTACCCATCCAATAATGCTCACCGAAAAATAGTAGAATTGCAGCAGCATGTCGGAATACAAACGGGCGGTATAAAAAACGAAAAAGAAACAAACCACATTAACTATTCCCACCGGCCAGGTAAGAATGTTTGATTTTGCAGCCAGATAAACCCCCACTAATCCAGCAATGCTTCCAATGAACTCCAGTCCGCTCACCGGATATCCCATCCACTCAAACCACGTCGAAAAAAAGACTTCCTGCCATTCCATGCCCAAAAATAATCTTCCGCGCTTGGTTTCCAAGGGTGTTAAGTGTTTTGTTTGGCCTGAATTTTGCTATTTGTTATGAAATTCACTAAATTGACCCTTCTTAAAACCTCCAACATGAAAAAACTACTTTCTACCCTCGTCTTTGTACTGATCGCAACATTTGGTTTCAGTCAGAATCTTACTGCCACCGGTGGTTCCGCTGCTTTAGGTAAGGCAAAAGCTTCAACCGGTGTATTTGAATTTACTGCTACCGGACTTGATATTGCAAGCATTAACCAAAATGCAAAAACCTATGCTTCATGGTTTACCGTAGCTGCAAAAGAAGGAAAAGGATCCATCAGCCTGAGCATCACCATGCACAAAAACGAATCACAAACTCGTCGTGTAATGCACCGTTATTTTGTAACGCTGAATGTTCAGACAGTTACAGTTGATTCTACAGAAATGAAAGTCGAAGATTTCGTTGAAAAATACCTGATTTGATTCTGTATTTCCACAATACAAAAAGAGCCTCCATGGAGGCTCTTTTTTTTTGATTTATAGAGATAAAAAGGATGAATGGCGATTAGACGAGTCCTTCCAGATTTTTATAGTCAACCAGATTGGGCAGGGTTACTTTTAATTGTTTGCTTCGTTTCATTTCACGCTGTATCGCAAACATCGCTTCCTTATTTCTTGCCCATGCTCTGCGTGCAATTCCGTTGTTAACATCCCAAAACAACATGCTTTTTAATCTGCGATCGGCATCTTTGCTTCCGTCGAGTACCATTCCGAATCCTCCATTAATAACTTCTCCCCATCCAACGCCGCCACCATTGTGCAGCGATATCCATGTGGCTCCACGAAATCCGTCGCCCACAAAATTGTGAACCGCCATATCGGCAGTGAATCGCGATCCATCGTAAATATTCGATGTCTCCCTATAAGGAGAATCCGTTCCGGAAACATCGTGATGGTCGCGTCCCAATACTATTGGTGATTTTATCTTTTTTGTTTTAATGGCTTTGTTGAATGCCTCAGCAATTTTTATTCTTCCTTCCGAATCGGCATAAAGAATCCTTGCCTGTGATCCAACAACCAATTTGTTCCTCTGGGCTTCTTCTATCCAGCGGATATTGTCCTGCATTTGTTGTTTGATCTCTTTAGGTGCAGTTGCAGCAATTTTTCGCATCACATCCAACGCAATTTTATCTGTTGTTTCAAGGTCTTTGGGGTCTGCCGATGTGCAAACCCAACGGAATGGACCGAACCCGTAGTCAAAACACATCGGACCTAAAATATCCTGCACGTACGATGGATAACGGAACTCGCGATCTGTTCCTTTTACATCTCCTCCTGCGCGTGAAGCCTCAAGCAGGAATGCATTTCCGTAATCGAAAAAGTACATTCCCTGTGCGCTTAGTTTGTTGATGGCTGCGGCATGGCGGCGTAAAGTTTTCTGCACTTCTTCCTTGAATTTTTCAGGCTCCTCCGCCATCATGCGGTTCGATTCTTCATACGAAATTCCTGCAGGATAATATCCTCCTGCCCAGGGATTATGCAATGAAGTCTGATCTGATCCTAAATCAACGTTGATGTTTCGCTGCGCCAATCGCTCCCATAAATCAACTATGTTCCCGTCATAGGCAATGGATAATGCCATTTTTTTACTGCGCGCTTCTTCAGCACGATCAATAGCTTGGTCCACATCCGCATATACTTCATCCACCCAGCCTTGTTCATACCTTTTGTAGGTTGCTTTTGGATTGACTTCTGCCGTTATACTCACTACGCCTGCAATAGTAGCTGCTTTGGGTTGAGCGCCACTCATCCCGCCTAATCCTGCGGTAACAAACAGCATTCCCTTGTAATCTTTTCCCTTCGATTTCATTCGGGCGGCATTCATTACTGTAATGGTTGTACCGTGAACGATTCCCTGCGGACCTATATACATGAAGGAACCTGCTGTCATTTGACCGTATTGGGTTACACCAAGCGCATTGAATCGCTCCCAGTCGTCGGGCTTGCTGTAATTCGGAATCATCATTCCATTGGTAACAACAACACGGGGAGCATCTTTGTGAGAAGGAAACAATCCCATCGGGTGACCACTATACAATACCAATGTTTGTTCTTCTGTCATGGTTGCCAGGTATTGCATGGTGAGCAGGTATTGCGCCCAGTTTTGAAATACAGCACCGTTACCGCCATAGGTAATCAGCTCATGAGGGTGTTGCGCAACTGCATGATCGAGGTTGTTGCTCAGCATATGCATGATTGCAGCAGCCTGTTTCGTTTTTGCGGGATAGTGCTGAATGGGTCGCGCATAAATTTCGTAATCCGGACGAAAACGATGCATATAAATACGTCCGTATGATTTTAATTCTTCTGCAAATTCTTTTGCTAATACAGCATGATGTTTTTTCGGAAAATACCGGAGTGCATTTCGCAGCGCCAGCTTTTTTTCTTCTGCGGATAATATTTCCTTGCGCTTGGGTGCATGATTGATCTCGGGATCCCATGTTTTTGCTTTTGGTAAGCGATCCGGAATTCCCTGTAAAACAAGTTTTTTAAAATCTGCTGTACTCAGAATGCTTTTCTTAACCGTTTTTGGTGCTGTTGCCATAATCAATTTGATAGGCTGCAAAACTACAAAGAGTTTAGTTCCTGTTTGAGGAAATCTGAGGAATCATGAAATATGAAATAAGGATTTTCGTCCTATATTGGCAGTATGGATCCCATTAACGCATTAAAGGCTTATTATCAGCAGCTCAATCCGTTCATGACGGAAGAGGATTGGCATTTTTTTCAGTCAGTGCAACGTGTTCGTCGTGTTAAGAAGGGTGAAATGATCATTAAACCCGGTGAAGTCTGCAATCATGTTTCTTTTGTAGCTGAAGGATTGGTGCGCTATTTTTATTTTAACGAAGGCAAAGAAATCACTGCCGATTTTTGTCCGGAGAATTGCTATACTTCAGAATACTGTTCCTTCCTTACCCGTAGACCTACAATGGATTATCTGGAGGCACTGGAAGATTCTGTTTTGGTGGAGATGGATTATGAAGGAATGCAGTCCCTTTACAGCCGTGGCGCATTGTTCGAACGGATGGGGCGTCTGATAGCAGAAGGACTTTTTATTTCCCTCTCCACACGGAATTCCACCTTAATGACAAAATCACCGGAAGACCGGTACAATGAATTTTTCGAATCTCACCCGCAAATGTTTCAGCGGGTACCATTATATATGATCGCTTCCTATCTGGGTATTACTCCCGAAACGCTGAGCAGAATAAGAAAACGCCTAACCGAAAAGGCAAAGCAGAATTCCTGAAGACGGTTCAAATGGCATTCTTGATTCAGATCAAGAAAAACTGCAATTACCTTTCTTCTTGATTTGAGTCAAGATGTTATGTTGCAAATTGAAACGATGTTTGCTTCAGAAATCAATGCATATGAAAAACACTTTACTTTTTGTACTTGCTCTTTTTTGGATAAGTACGCTGCAAGCACAGCAAACTATACGAGGTCAGGTAATTGATGAGGCGTCAAAAGCTCCCTTGCCCGGAGTAAACATTGTGTTAATGGGTACCGACCCTCCTGTGGGAACTTCTACTGATGGAAATGGTTTTTTTAAGTTGCAAAATGTTCCCTTGGGACGACAATCTCTAAAATTCAGTTTTATTGGTTATGAAGATCGCACATTAACCGATCTTATTGTTACTGCAGGAAAGGAAGTGGTGTTAACTGTTTCCATGACTGAATCGGTTGAAATGCTGGAAACAGTTGATGTGGTTTACGATCGTTCGGCGGATAAGGATCAGTCGGTAAACGATATGACAATTGTAGGAGCACGCTCCTTTAATTTGGAGGAAACCAGAAAATATGCAGGTTCATTGGGTGATCCTTCCCGAATGGCTGCAAATTTTGCAGGAGTGGTTGCAGGAAATGATTCTCGCAATGACATTGTAGTGCGCGGAAATTCTCCTTCAGGTATGTTATGGCAAATGGAAGGACTGAACATTCCCAACCCCAACCATTTCGGTGCATTAAATTCTACCGGTGGACCGGTTAGCATGATCAATAATAACAACCTGGATAAATCCGATTTTTTGACATCTGCATTTCCTGCACAATACGGCAATGCACTGGCCGGAGTTTTTGATCTTCATTTGAGAAAAGGGAATACTGAGAAACACGAATTTCTTGGTCAGATTGGTTTTAATGGATTTGAATTTGGAAATTTTTGAATTGGTAAACGAATCTTTAGGCATTACTATTCAAACAGATAAAACAACTGAATTTTTCCATGATGTTCCAAATTTTAAAGATTTCAGGCATTTAGTAAACGGAAAAAAAGATACAACT
>JBKBUQ010000086.1:0-12434 GCA_046289975.1 Flavobacteriales bacterium
CTGCCCCGCAAGCGCAACATGCAGCAACTAAAGACGCTGTTTTCTGACGGATAATTTCATAATAAATCTCCTCTGTGATATTAAGCTTCCTTGCTTTTTCAATCTGAAGCAATTCTCCTTCGCTCATTTCACGAACTGCATTGCTTACAATTTGCAGGAGACGAAATTCTCCTTTATCAATTGAAAGCAATAATCCCTTCGAGAGGAGATAATCTCCCACTAATACTGCTATTTTATTTTTCCATAAAGCATTCAGTGAAAAGAATCCACGACGCTCATTCGAATCGTCAACCACATCATCGTGAACCAATGTTGCAGTGTGCAATAATTCAATAAGCCCGGCCCCGGTATATGCGCTATCACTGATTTCCCCACATGTTTTTGCGCTAAGGAATACAAACATCGGACGCATCTGTTTTCCTTTCCGTTTCACAATGTAATGCGTGATCTTATCAAGCAAAACCGTACGACTTTTCATCGCTTCACGAAAACGGATTTCAAACTCGGCTATTTCCGACTGAATGGGTGCTTGTATTTCCTTTATGCTAAGCATGTGTTGCGAAGATAAGGGGGAAATTTTAATGAAAGATAAATTTTTCAGGGCAAGCCAATCGCTCCGAATCGGTAGCGGCTTCCTTTCTGGCTGTAGAGTATCAGGCGATCAGCAGAGTACTGATAACAGAGCTTGGGACGAAGAATTAATCCTGACTCCTTTTGAGCAAACAAGGTATTGTAAACAAACTTACCTTCCCTATCGATGGTAACCATCATGGCCTGACTCCTTGATGGTTTTGTCATTGCATATGGCTCTGCTGTTCCCTTGCGGAATTCCACTGAGTTTCTGGGGTTGTCGTTAAACAAAACATACACCATACGTTCATTGCTTGCCAAGGTGTAAGATGAATAATACCCGCCGTCGTTGGAAGACATTTGACGTTTTGGAATTTTTTTTGTCCACTCAATATTTCCTTCGGGATCAATGCTTACCACAATGATATCGTTGTAGTGATACTGATAATTGTAATTGCTGCGGTAATAAGGTGAATAGCCGCCATAGGGATACCCCCACCCGTACATGCCATTCATGTATGGATCGTTATACGTGTAAACCACTTGCATGTAATACTGTTCCGCAATCAGCATTGCGCTGCCATCTTCGCGTACAACAAGGTGATCAAAATAAAAATCCGAAAGCTCAACGCCTTTCTTCACTTTACGTTCAGGTAAAAATTCGAGCAGAAAATTTTTATCAAAGGCTTTCATGTTTGATTGCACTACACTTCGCGTTTCAGGATCGATCCGCAAGTAGAATGTTCCGCTGATGGAATAATTCGCTGCATTACTGTAAAAACCTGCAAGCACCAATTGTCCGTCAGGAGCCATATCAAATGTTAAAGCGGAAATCCATTTTTCTCCCAATGAGATCTCAAATTCCTTTACCAGGTTTTGTTCGTGATAATAAGAAATCAAATGGTATTTGTTGTTGGATACTGCATTATCACGCTGGTCACCTTTTTCCCGTTCCTGATGCACAGCGCTGACTAAATGCACATTTCCTTTATGATCCAGTAAATGATGCGTTACCTTGAACATTCTATCACGAAATGGCATTTCAATCTCCTTTTTCCAAAGCAGCTTCATGCTGCTATCGTAAACCTTGTAATAAAATTTTTCGCTGTTGTACTTAGAATCAAAAGGATCATTGTGCATTACCAGAATGGTTTTTCCGTTCCATGATTCTTCTATACGGAAATCGGCAGATACCGTAGGGTTTGCAAACGAATCTATAAGAATAGCCTCACCAATTTTTGCCTGATCCATATTGACCGGGGCTACATACAATTTACCGTTTCTCCCCCGTTTATTTGTGCCTTGTAAGAAAAGCCAGAGCTTCCCATCTACAGAAAGCAAATCATGAAAAACCACTCCGGGAGAGTGCGGTGCTGCGGGAAAACGAATTTCCATCTGACGACTGATGGCCATGGTTGAGGCATCAAATTGCTCTAGAAAATAGGGGGCAGGATTTCCTTTACCGGAAGTATTTCGCTTTAGCACATAAAAGAAATTCGGATCACTCATCATTCCCGCTATACTAACTCTTCGATCGAACTTAAACTCTTCGCTCCATTGCACAACAGGCTGAGTAAACCCGCTGGTGCTGCACAACATTAAAAAAAGTAGGAAGAAACCGATTGCTCTCATTTGTGTACTCCGCTGAGCTTAAAGATACGAATCAGGTGTATTGACAGTTTCAATAAATCAAAATTATATCCTGCTTGTGCTTTCAATTACCGCCAGCTCCGGCTCAATCAGTGTTTTCGAAAATCAATCCTCTTTGTAAGCTGCTTTATTCTTATTGGCAAGCTGACCACATGCAGCATCAATATCCTTGCCCCTGCTTCTGCGGATGTTTACAACAATGTTGCGCGATTCGAGATAGCGGGCAAAGGCATCCACTTTTTCGGGATCTGCCTGACGATATTCTCCGTCATCAATTGGATTGTATTCAATAATATTCACCTTACAAGGAACATGCTTGCAAAACTCTGCGAGCTCACGGGCATCCTGCAAAGAATCGTTAAAATCTTTGAAAATGATATACTCATAAGTGACTCGTGTACCTGTTTTGTCGTAAAAATAACGCAAAGCCTCGGCAAGCGCATCGAGTGTATTTTGCTCATTAATCGGCATGATCTTGTTTCGCTTCTCATCATTGGCAGCATGCAGAGAAAGAGCAAGATTAAACTTTACACCATCATCCCCCAACTTAATAATCATTTTTGCAATACCGGCGGTAGAAACCGTTATCCGTTGGGGAGACATTCCCAATCCTTCAGGAGAAGTGATTTTGTTGACCGACTCAAGTGTGCTGCGGTAGTTCAACAAGGGCTCTCCCATTCCCATATAAACAATATTGCTTAGCGAAATGCCATACGTATTCTCCGCCTCGTTTTTGAGTGTTACAACCTGATCGTATATTTCACTGGCTTCCAGGTTGCGCATTCGTTTCAACTTTCCCGTTGCACAAAACGCACATGTAAGCGAGCAACCAACCTGGGATGAAATACAGGCCGTCATTCTGGAATTTGTAGGAATGAGTACTCCTTCTACAACTTTTCCATCGTGCAGGGAGAATGCACACTTAATGGTTCGATCTGCTGAAACCTGACGATCGGATAATGTGATATTGTAAATAACAAACTGATCCTTCAGCTTGTTCCTTAACTCCAGCGACAAGTTGGTCATTCCATCAAAATCATGAATCGATTTTTTCCACAACCACTCATATACTTGCTTAGCACGAAAAGATTTCTCTCCCATTTCTTCAAAACGCGATTTCAACTCTCCAAATGAGAGGGATCGAATATCTGTTTTGACCGTTTCCATAAAACAAAGATAAGGTGATTAAACGACAATGCCCGAATTTGTGAATCCGAGCATTGGCATTAATAGGTTTTAAGCAATTTCCATTTTGTCCGCTTATACAGCCTCACCTTTAATCGGTGTATCAACAAGAATACAATTGGCGTAATTACCAATGTTAAAAAGGTTGCGAATGTTAAACCGAAAATTACGGTCCAGCTTAATGGACCAAAAAACATTACATTATCACCACCAATAAAAAACTGCGCATCGAATTCGGAATACAAGGTTATAAAGTTGATATTGATACCAACTGCAAGCGGGATGAGTCCCAACAAGGTGGTAATTGCGGTAAGCAAAACGGGACGAAGTCGGGTACCACCGGCCTTAGCGATGCACGCTACAATTTCATCCATTGGCAGGTTTTCATCTTCACCAATTCCCAGTTCTTCGCGACGACGGTTAATAAGTAGAACGGTATAGTCGATTAAAACAATAGCGTTGTTCACCACGACTCCTGCCAGTGAAATAATACCAATCATGGTCATGATAATCACAAAATCCATTTGGAAAATGATAAGCCCGAGCAGAACACCAATCAAACTCAGAATTACGGATGTCATGATAATTGCCGGTGAACTGATTGAATTAAACTGAGCCACAATAATGAGAAAAACCATAAATACTGCGATCATCAAAGCACCGGAAAGAAATTTCATTTCCTTTTCCATATCTTCCTGCTGACCCGTAAACTTCCAACTCACGTTATTGCCTACATTGTAGGATGCCAATTTCTCCTTCAGTTGATTGACTATCTCAGTAGGGTTTTCACCTTCTTTTACGTTTGAAAAAATGGTAACAACCCTATCGGTGTTTTTATGCTTTACTGCCGAATAGGAAGATTTGTTTTTGGGCGGAAGAATAACCGTTCGAATAGGAACCTGTACAAGTTTTCCGCTCAACATATCACGAAAAGTGATTTTCTGATCGAGCAACGCCTGGAGATCGTGACGATAATCTTCTTTGTATCGAACATTGATATCATAATCCTCATCGCCAATTTTATAAGTGGAAACGTCTTTACCAAACAATGCTGTACGAATAGTCATTGCTACCTGGGCAGTGGAAACATCCAACCTACGCGCTACTTCACGATCCACTTCTATTGGTAATTCCGGCTTTCCGATTTCAACATCCAACTTCAATTCGTCCACTCCAGGAACATTCTGTAGATCAAGATATGTCCGCATATTTTCCGCCTCAACAATGAGCGAGTCATAATCATCACCATAAAGTTCAATATTGATTGGTGGTTGTTGTGGCGGTCCTGCTGCATCTTTGGCAACTACAATTTTTACGTCTGCAGGAAAACGACCCTCCAGCGCTTGTTCAATTTCACGTTTAATATCGGAAGTACGATGTCCCTGGCGGTAGGGGGCTTCCGCAAATGAAATGGTGATACGCGCTTTGTTGGGAGTATTCCCCATTGAAGGGCCTTCCATCGGGTCTGATGTACCTTCTCCAACCTGAGCAATCATCGAAGAAACCAATCGGAACGAATCCACCACCATGGTGTCTCCAAGCGGCTTTTCTGCCACCATTATCACATCATCGTATTTCGCCAATGTTGAATCAATGATCAGCTCAGCGCTTTTGGTAATCTGATTGGTACGACGAATATCAGTTCCTACAGGTAACTCCACAAATACATTTACATATGCTGGTTCGTTTTCCGGAAAAAACAAAACTTTAGGTTGGAAAACACCCACAAGCACAAACGAAAGGAACAACATTGCAATTGTACTCAGAAAGATGGTGAGCGGACGTTTAACTAATGCGAACTCCAAAAAAATGCGGTAACGACGTTCCAATGCTGGTAGGAGTTTATTCTGCATAAAGTTTGTTGCAGCATCCAGAAAATAATAATTGATCAGAACTAATGCACCGAAAGTAAGCGCAAGGTTACCAAGGGTGAACTTTCCTAAAAGCAGTAGCAATAAACCCAATCCAAAACCAATCATTGCGTTGCGAACAACCTTTGCCAATGCAGGGCGCTCTTCTACAGTTTTCATCAAGAGAATTGCAAGAGCAGGATTTATTACAAGCGCAACAAACAATGAAGAACTCAATACAATCATGAGTGTAAGTGGCAAATATTGCATGAACTCACCCATAAGACCGGGCCAAAGCGCAAGTGGAATAAACGCAGCAACAGTGGTAGCAGTGGAAGAGATTATCGGTAAAGCAATTTCACCCACACCGTGCTTAACTGCATCAAACAGGGAAAAGCCTTCGTTGGATAAACGGTAAACATTTTCAATAACCACAATTCCATTATCCACCAGCATACCCAATGCGAGTACCAATGAGAACAATACCATAATGTTCAAGGTTACTCCCATCACATTTAGGATAATGAAAGAAAGGAACATCGACATAGGAATTGCAACACCAACAAATAATGCGCTGCGCAATCCTAAAAACAATTGTAAGATCAGAACAACAAGAATAACTCCGGAAATAATATTATTCTCGAGACTCGAAACCTGATCGCGTGTTTTAAACGACATATCGTTAGTGTAAGTCAGCTCCAGATCTGCAGGTATTCTTCCGTTTGCTTTTGCCTCATTTACCACATCAAAAATTTTGTCCGACGCCTCCAACAAATTGGTACCGGAACGTTTAATCACATCAAGCATCACAACAGGCTTCATATTTTGCCGTGCAAATGAAGTTGTATCCTCATCGCCAAAAGTTACTTCAGCAACATCACGAAGACGAACGATGTTGTAATAATCGCGTTTCACAATAATGTTACGGATCTCCTCCAGGCTGGCGAATTCGCCTTCAACGCGAACATCACGGGCAATACCCGACATTTTCACTTCGCCGCCCGACATGGTCATGTTTTCTGAGGTGATGGCATTTTCAATATCGCCAAAACTCACCATGCGCGATTCTGCTTCGAACTTATTAATGGAAATACTAACCTGCTTTTTCTGCACTCCACGAATTTCCACCTTGGAGATTTCTTCAATCTTTTCAATTTCATCTTCCAGAAACTCTCCAAACTCTGTTAACTCATCGACCGAGTAGTTTCCGGAAAGATTGATATTCATAATTGGGAATTCCGAAAAGTTCATCTCAAAAACATTCGGCTCAGCAGGAAGATCCCGAGGGAAATCCTTATCCCCACGGGCCTTGTCTACTGCGTCTTTTACTTTCCGCAAACCCTGTTCGGGTGTGACATCAAAATTAAATTCAACGATAATAGTTGAATAACCAAAAATGCTGGTTGATTTGATCTTATCTACTCCACGGATGGTATTCACTTCCTTTTCAATCTTACGCGTGATCTTGTCTTCAATCACTTTCGGACCGGCGCCAGGATAAGGAACGCCAATGTAGATGGTAGGAATGTTTAATTCCGGGAATGCCTCTTTTGGCATTGATTTATAAGTGCTGATTCCTGCAAAAACGATCATTAACGTGATCAGCAATACTGTTTTTACATTGCTAATGGCCCAATTCGTCAGGAAAAAATCCTTGAGCAATAATCGTTTATCGGAATCCTTTTTTGGGGTCGACATAAAACTGAATTTTTTTAATGATTAATTCTTCACTTTTACCTGCATACCCTGCTTCACGCCTCGGGCTCCTTCTACAACAATTCGATCGCCTGCACGTAACTGTGAGCGCGCTCCGTACAAGGGATAAACTACAGTGCGAGTATCGTCTGAAGCACCTGGTTCCACGTCAATTTTCCTGACAAGTTCTTTTCCGTCTTCTTCATAGACCACATACAAATAATTTACTCCTGCAGAACTCTGCAACAACGCTTCGTTAGGTACCGCCAACACACTATCCATCACTTCATCCTTTATTCGCAGTATTGCAATCATATTAGGCAAGAGACGCTCATCTGTATTGTTGATGTCCACCTGAACAACAAATGTGCGGTTGGCGGGATTGATGTATTTTCCTGTGCGAACAATGGGTACGTTGTAAATCATGGTATCCATTGAGTTGATTCGTACATCAACCATTTTGCTTTTGGTAACACTCCGTAAATAACTTTCCATCACTTCCGCTTCAATATGCACTTTGCGCAAATTAATCAAACGAATAACCGGAACTCCCGGTGCTGCCATCTCACCAATCTTTGGAAAAATGTCATCGATAACACCATCAAAAGGAGCTGAAATTACCGTCATGCTCAATTGCGATTCCAATGTTTTTAAAGTTTGCTCCAGTCGCTCCTTATTGTTCTTTGCCTGTTGGTATTGTAATTCTGATCCTACGTTCTGCTCATGCAGATTCTTTTGCTTCTCATATACAAAATCTGCAAGCTCAAGACTCTTCTTCACCTCCTCAATGTTCTTGCGCAATACATCACTATCGAGGGTAACAAGCGTTTGTCCGGCATTTACTCGTTGACCTTTCTCAACATGAATTACACGAATCAATCCACCCATTTCTGCAGTCAGGGTTGCGATCTTGTCGGCATGAATGGTTCCTTGCACCTCAACATAATGTTGAAATTGGGAATAGTCGATTTTTTTAGTGGTTACAATGGGTAAAACCTGAGCAGGCTCGGTTACGGTTGTTTCTTCGGTGACTTCAACACTGCAGGATTGCAAAACAATAAGCAATGCAGCGATAGTAAAGTGAAATGGTTTCATGATGATATCTGGTTTCGGTAAGTTCATTTATTTAGTGATGGCTCCGGCCGATTTTGAGTTGATACGGTCGAGTTGTGCTTTTGCGCTTAAAAGATTGAACAATGAAGTGATGTAGTTGGTCTGTTGATTTAAATACTGATTCTGCGCCTGCGAAAGTTCGAGACTCGATGCTAATCCCTGCTTGTATTTCAGCAAGGTTTTCGATTGAATACTCTCGGCCAGTGCCAGGGATTCTTTTTGATAATTAAAGGCGTCCAAAGCCGTTAAGAATTCGGTCTGCGCCATGTACGACTGAATACGCAAAGCCTGGTCGACCTGCTGAAGATTAATTTGGGACTTCTCCATTTCAATGCGCGTTTGTGCAACTTTCGCATTGCGCATTCCTGAACTGAAAATCGGAACCTGCATTTGTACTCCCCAAATTGTTGCAGGATACCAAGGTTTGTTTTCAAAAAAATCGAAATCATTTCTAAATGCCTGGTACTGTTGCGTGAAAAATGCATTCAGCGATGGATAGTATTTCATTTTCTCATTTCGCATATTCAACTCATTAAGCGTAACCTGAGTTTGCATCATCTGATAATCTACGTTTGTTGTAGGATCAAACGTATCTTTCCCAAATTGCTCGAGTGCAACGGAAGAAACAATGTTCTGTGGAGTATCGCTAAGTTTTAACTCTTGTTCCACACTCATTCCCATCTGCAGTTTTAAGGTCATATAGGCTGCATCTCGCATTAGCTTAGCACGCGATAATCCGTTTTTCAAATTCATTACAGTAAGTTGAAACTGATCTACGTCCTGCGACTCTGTTAACCCATTATCAAAAATCAGTTTTGTCTCATTGTAAAGTTTCTCGAGAACAGTAACCATGTTCTCAATCGTCTTTACATTCTCATCTGCTACAACCGCGGTATAATATGCTTTTTCAATTTCTGCAGTTGCTTCAACCTTTGAACGCTCAACAGCAAGTCTCGATAAATTTGCAAGATTTCGCGAAGCTTGCAATCCTACAAGATAGGACCCGTCAAACAAAAGTTGCGATGCCTGAATGGAGCCGGTAACATTAAAATCTGTTCCGAATTTTACACCTACCAATTCATCCGCAGGAGCAAATGGATTAAACGCATTAGCAGGAATTACCGTGGTTGGTAATGTAATAAAATGCTGAAACTGACCATTGGCATTTACCTGTGGCAAACCGTAGGCAAGAACTTCCCGCACTTTTTTCTCCGACTTCTCCATGTCGGCCTGACTCATGCGCACGGAATAACTGTTCTTTACACCAAAATCTATCGCCTCTTTGAGTGACATACTTTGTTGCGCGTGCAATGAATGAACAAAAACAACCAGCAATAATAGCTGTGTACTGATAAATCTCATGGATTAAATTTTAATATGGTTTTCTGTATTCTTTAGTGCTTCGTTTAAATATGCGATGCCTTTTTCGGAAGCAATACCGTGAATATGATAGGTCATCATTTCAATAAATACCTGTCCGAAATCAAACAAGGATGGTGGAAAAAGTTCTCCGTCAAAAACAAGATCTATTCGCGAAATATGTATACGGGTTAAAATTTCAGGATTAAGGTCCTGACGATACAATCCTTCCTTCATACCGCGTTTCATGTTATTCAAAACATCCATATAAACGCGACCTCTTTTGTGACGATGAAAAACTTCCCATGCCTCTGGATAATATTTTTCCAAATCGAAATGAATAGAAGGATGGATCTCTTTTATCTTTTTACCCATGTGCGAAGTAATTGAAAGCAGCTCGTCAATAGCATTAATTGCTTTTTTGGACTCTTCATCCATAATCAAACAATCCTCTTCGCATTCAAACTCCATTACCTTCATCACCAGATCGGGTTTGTCGGTAACATATTTATACAAGGTCTTCTTCGATACTTTCAACTCACGCGCGATATCATCCATGGTGACACTCTTAATACCGTATCGCATAAAGATCTTTCGCACCTGATCCAATAATTCTTTGTCCATTGGTTCCATATCATCCGGTTTTTTAATTCTCCGACAAATGTATAAACAAAGAAACATTGGAAACAAATTTTAACACAAAGCGTTTCCCGTGTGTCGGCTGATTATTATAAATCATTGTTTTACAGTATTTTGTGGATTTGGTGGATTTACAACATACGGAAACAGACGGTTCAGAAGGTTCGATATTGTATTCAGTTCCATAAAAAAGGGCTGCTTGAAATTTTCTTTCCTTTGCAGGACAAAAAACAAAACAGCCGTGAAACGCATAAAGATCCGCCAGGTACTCCAAACACAAGCCCAGGAACAAACCATTACCATTAAAGGGTGGGTTCGAACATTTCGTAATAATCAGTTTTTGTCGGTTAACGACGGATCTACATTGAATAATTTACAAGCGGTAATTGATTTCGAAAACACGCCTGAAACAGAACTCAAGCGTTTAACAACCGGAGCCGCTGTTTCCATTACAGGTAAGCTTGTTGCTTCACAAGGAAAAGGACAGTCGGTTGAACTCATTGCGCAAACATTTGAAATACTAGGCGACAGTGATGCAGAAAAATTTCCCCTGCAACCCAAAAAACACTCACTGGAATTTCTGCGCGAGATTGCACATTTACGTTTCCGCACCAATACGTTTAGTGCTGTATTTCGCGTACGTCATGCTTTGGCGTTTGCCATTCATCAATTTTTTCATGAAAGAGGTTTTGTGTACCTGCATACACCCATTATTACCGCATCAGATGCAGAAGGTGCCGGAGAGATGTTTCGTATTTCTACCCTCGATCCAAAAAACCCGCCACTAAACGATGCCGGTGAAATAGATTATTCGCAAGACTTTTTCGGGAGACAAGCCAACCTTACTGTATCGGGTCAGCTCGAAGCAGAATTAGGAGCGATGGCATTGAGCGAAGTATATACATTCGGTCCAACCTTCCGTGCCGAAAACTCGAACACTACACGTCACCTTGCAGAATTCTGGATGATTGAACCGGAAGTTGCGTTTAATGATCTTAACGATAACATGGATCTTGCAGAAGATCTTTTAAAATATGTGATCCGTTTTGCCCTCAACAACTGCGCTGAGGATATTGAATTCCTCCGTACACGATTATTGGAAGAAGAAAAACAAAAACCGCAGAACGAACGATCTGAAATGGATCTTGTTCAGAAGTTGCAATTTTGTCTTGACAACAGCTTCGAACGACTAACTTATACAGAGGCGATTACCATTCTGATGGAATCACCGCAGAATAAAAAGAAAAAATTCCAGTATCCCGTTACAGGTTGGGGAACAGATCTTCAGAGCGAACACGAACGTTATCTTGTAGAAAAACATTTTAAAAAACCCGTCATTCTCACCGATTACCCCAAACATATCAAAGCCTTTTACATGCGCATGAACGAAGACAACAAAACGGTTCGTGCAATGGATATTCTTTTCCCGGGCATTGGAGAGATTGTGGGCGGATCGCAGCGTGAAGAACGCCTCGATGTCCTTGAAGCACGCATGAAAGAAATGCATATTCCAACCGAAGAGATGTACTGGTACCTCGACACCCGTCGTTTCGGAACTGCGCCTCATGCGGGATTCGGACTTGGTTTTGAGCGTATGGTTTTGTTCGTTACCGGAATGACCAATATCCGAGACGTCATTGCCTTTCCAAGGACGCCAAAGAATTGTGAGTTCTAAACGAAACCAATTGAAGGCGAACGAATAATACACAGAGACCTTTACTCTGTTGAGCCAATTATTTTCCGTATTTTCGCCTTACCATGCTTAAGCAATCGCTTCACCAGAAATTACTTCAAAAACTGTCTCCTCAACAGATTCAGCTGATGAAGCTATTGCAGGTGCCTACAGCTGAACTGGAACAACGCATTAAAGAAGAAATAGAAGTTAACCCCGCGTTGGAAGAAGGTCAGTCGGATGATGAGCGTGAACGAGATGAAGAGTTTGGTGACGATGAATACGGTCAGGATGAAAACTCAGATGAGCGTAATGATTTCGACATTAATGACTATCTCGATGACGATATGCCTGCGTACAAAACACAGGTCAACAACCGGGGCGCGGATGATGAAGATCGTTCGATGCCTATTTCTTCAGGAGATTCCTTTCAGGAAAATCTTCTAGCGCAGATCAGTTTACGAATTATTAATGAGCGTCAGAAACAAATTGCGATTTACATTATTGGTAATCTCGACGATTCAGGCTACCTGAGAAGAGAAACGGAAAACATTGTCGACGATCTTGCTTTTTCCTTGAATCTAAATGTAACACAGGAAGAGATTGAAAAAGTGTTGGGCATTATTCAGGATCTTGATCCCCCGGGAATTGGAGCGCGTACACTGCAAGAATGCCTGCTTATTCAACTGCGAAGAAAAGAA
>JBKBUQ010000087.1:0-9093 GCA_046289975.1 Flavobacteriales bacterium
GATAGATATACGTCGCTTAACCTGTTTTACGATTTCAAAATATATCTTTTCATTGTCTTCGCTGCTGCGGCCTAGCGCTGATGGCATGACGAACACGTTTAGCTCAAGTGCATCAGCTCCGGCTTTTTCAACAGCGTCCTGAACGGTATTAAAAACCGGACGGTCGAGATGGGTTGTTCCGCCTTTGCCAGGGGTGACGCCACCCACAACATTGGTTCCGTACTCGATCATTTGTCCGGCGTGGAAAGATCCTTCGCTACCGGTAAAGCCCTGTACAATGACTTTTGAATTCTTGTTCACTAAAACGCCCATGGTGTGTATTTTTCGGTTTATGAATTGGCAGCCCAAATATATCAATTTCCTACACGTTAATGGCACTTGCTTTTGAAAGATGAAATCCACAGTTTGAGGTTAAATTGATTTGCCAAGCACCTTGATTATCAAAGAATCCATGAGGGGATTTTGTATTTTTGCTTTTAATGTTGAAAAAATCTGCAACCATATGTGCCTTAAGTACTGCTCCCGGTAGTGGTGCAATAGCTGTAATTCGGGTATCCGGACCAGCGTCTGTTGCGGTAGTTAATAGGGTGTTCAGTAAAGAAATTTCAAACGCCGGGGGATACACCGCGCATTATGGCCAGATCCTAAGAGAAGGAATCGTGCTTGATGATGTAGTCCTTACTGTATTCCGGTCTCCCCAATCCTTTACCGGAGAAGATAGTGTTGAAATTGCCTGTCATGGATCAAAATACATTCAGCAGCAACTTTTGCAATTGTTATATGAACAAGGCTGTGAGCCGGCAACACCGGGTGAGTTTACCAAAAGAGCCTTTCTTAATGGAAAAATGGATCTTTCTCAGGCCGAAGCTGTGGCAGACCTCATTGCATCAGAATCGGCGGCTGCACACCGACTTGCCATGTACCAGATGAAAGGCGGATTCTCTGCCGAAATTCGCAAACTGCGAGATGAACTCATTCATTTCGCATCTATGATCGAACTTGAACTCGATTTTTCAGAAGAAGATGTGGAATTTGCAGACCGTACACAACTGCGTACACTCGTTGGAAGTATTCGGAAAATCGTTGCCCGTTTAGTAGATTCATTTGCATTCGGCAACGTCATTCGTAACGGAATTCCGGTTGCCATCGTGGGGGTTCCTAATGTTGGTAAATCGACTTTGCTTAATGCATTGCTCAATGAGGAAAAGGCCATTGTAAGTGAAATTGCCGGAACAACACGTGATTCCATTGAAGATGTAATGATGATCAATGGTGTTGAATTTCGATTTATTGATACTGCAGGATTACGCGAGACGAATGATAGTATAGAAAATATCGGAATTGAACGCACCTGGAAAAAAGTGAACGAAGCCGATATTCTCCTTTACCTTGTAGATGCAGTCGACAATTCCACCGAAGAAATTGAAAAAGTGGTAAAGGGTTTCAGAGAAAAAGTTGGAAACGAAAGCAAAAAGCTTATCGTTGTTGCCAATAAAACCGATAAAACTCCCGACACCGGAAACCTGAGTAATAAGTTTGAATCAATTCCGGAAGTGATTTTTATTTCCGCCAAACAAGGAACCAATATTGATATGCTTAAAGAAGCATTGTTCAGTTATGTTTCTTCCAATTCTTTTTTCGGTCAGGACACAGTTGTCACCAATGCGCGTCACCATGCAGCCTTACAACGCGCACAACTTGCTTTGCAGGAAGTAGAGCAGGGGATGGATGCAGGATTAACAGGAGATCTTTTGGCCGAACACCTTCGCATGGCTTTGTTTCATTTGGGGGAGATCACCGGTGAAATCAATGCGGAAGATCTGCTGGGGAATATATTTAGTAAGTTTTGTATCGGGAAGTAATCCCCGTGAATCGCGCCACCTAATCATTTTTCCTGTTTTTTACATAATTTGAGCCGGATTATCTCAAGCTCATGAACCGCAACATCTTACTCAATGCATTTGCTGCGCTGCTCCTGGCGGTTCCTTTGATGGTATTGATTCACCTGTTTACACCCAAATATAAAGGAGGAATTACCATCGAGCACAAGGATAGCAATGGAGTATTGGCTATTGATATCAATGGTGATGGACGAAATGAACGCATTCAGTTTGAGAACATCAACGGAAAAGAACAGTTGTATTCCGAAGTGTGGTCCGACCAGGCTATGGTGGGAATCTGGCAGACCCGTGCTCACCTGATAAAGCATACGCTGCATACTGCCGATATCGATAGTGACAGATTTAAGGAGATCCTGTTTTTATCGGTTGAAAATGATTCCATTTTCGGAAATGCACTCTCCATGCGGCAAAAGGAAAATTCCTTTTCTGCAGATCGGATCCGGAGATTATTTTTGATGAAGGTTGCCGGCCCGGATTTCGATATCTATTCGTTCCAGTCCGAATTGCACGATCTGAACAATGACGGTATTCCTGAGCTGGTGGCTAACATCAACCAGGGTGCAACCATTCGCGGAATCTATGCCGTTGATTTTGCAACTGAAAAAACATGGTTGTACAACAGGCATTTTATTCATTTTAATGCATTCTCCATTATTAAAATGGGTGGTGAGTGGAGAATTCTTGCAACATCCTATGCAAATGGGAATATTCCTCAGAACAAAGTCAAGTTGGCCGCTGAGAAATATGGAACTGATACGTTAAAGGCTGAAACTTATCTTAGTGATTGGCAAAGTTATATCGTGATTCTGGATGAAGAATTACAGCCTCTGACTGAACCTATGGCATACGGAGGGATGTTTTCCATGCAAAGGGCTTTACAGCGAAAACGCGACGGAAAGATACTTTCATTGCAATCCGGAATTGCAGATGAGGATACGGTGGAGGTCTTGCGCTTGTTTGATGAGCAGCTTCAACTGATCCAGGAAAGGGAAATCCATTTGGGTTACGATAAATCGAAGATGACCAAATATGATCTTCAAATCCTTTATCAGATAGGAGAAGGTCATGCATCAAGGATCATTTACATCGCAGCTAATGATTCCATTATGGAAATTGATCCGGATTCCCTGTATCCGAAGTTTTTGACTGCCTTTCCTGAGGTAAAAAAAGGCAACTGGATCCGCGAGTTTGACCTGGATCGGGACGGGGTAAAGGAAGTTTTGTTTTTATGCGATAATGGAATTTTGGTTACCCGCCCGGACCTTTCTGATCCTGTTTTTCTGACTACTGAGGGGAAAATATCTTCTCAAAATCCAATGGAATACACCCTTCCTGAGGAAAAAGTACAGGGTGTTCGTGTAATTAGTAAGCGCAATCATTATTTGATTTCTTATTCTTTTAATTTCTGGTGGTATTGGAAATGGGTCATGATGCCCTTGAGTGTAGGATTGATGATGATGATACTGTTGGCCTTGCAAAAGGTGCAAAGCAGAAAACTGGAAGCAAAAAACCGACAGTTGGAAGCAATTGTTACCGAACGCACCCGGGAAATTACTCATCAGAAGGAACTCATTGAAGAAAAGCAAAAGGAGATCCTGGATTCTATAACATATGCCAAACGAATTCAAGAGGCGATTCTGCCCTCACGCTATTCTTTGGTCGATAATTTGAAGGATGGCTTTGTGTTGTATAAACCAAAGGATATTGTGGCGGGTGATTTTTACTGGCTTGAATCCTACGCTCCTGGCGGAGCTTCGGTCTCCAAAGGAATCCTTGAGGGAAATCGCTTGGTGTATGTGGCTGCTGCGGATTGTACCGGACATGGTGTTCCGGGGGCCATGGTAAGTGTGATTTGTAGCAATGCTCTGTCCAAAACACTTTTGGAAGAGGGAATTACTGAACCCGGAAGAATGCTGGATCGTACGCGTGAACTGGTAGTGGAAAAACTCTCAAAGAGTGGGGAAGAGGTGAAAGACGGAATGGATATTTCACTGCTTCGTTTGGATCATAACCACAATGTGGCATTGTGGTCCGGTGCCAATAATCCGCTTTGGATCTTCCGAAACAATGACACTTTTGGGTATGAACTCTTAGAAATAAAACCCGATAAACAGCCAATAGGCAAATATGCTGATCCGAAACCGTTTACTACACACATCATCGAATTAAAGAAGGGAGACACTCTTTATCTGTTCACCGATGGTTTCCAGGACCAGTTTGGTGGTGAAAAAGGGAAAAAGCTAAAAGCAGCTAAGTTAAAGGAACTTTTGCTTGGTATCCAGTATTTGGACATGGATGCTCAAAAACAAAAACTGGAATCCGAATTCGAAACCTGGCGCGGAGATCTGGAACAGAACGATGATGTTTGTTTGATTGGGGTGCGGTTTTGAGCTTTTTATTACAAACTCTCCACAGCCACAATTTCAAATGGCAACTGCAATAGAATTTTATATTCCTCTCCGGCTTCTTCCATTGATTCGTCTTCCTCAATGTGAAACCAGTTGATCTTTACTTTTTTGCCGGAATGTTGCAGTTCCTCAAGAATCTTGAAAAGATCCAAAATTGATTTTGAAGAGGAAGTGTTAAAATATTCCAACCTGGCATTAAAAACGGTGGAATCCTGCGGAGATTGTATATAATCTTTTAGCCATTTGATGGCAGCCTGATAAAATTCAACAGAGATTTCAGGAATAGAACGACCCTTAATTTCCAGATTACCCGTTGAAGCCTCAAAATGGATTTCAGGGGTCTTTGTCGTTCCTTCTATGTGCAGATCTTCCATGGTTCAGTGTGACACCGACGAAGATAAATTGAAAATGCTTGAATAATAGCTCTTTGGACTTCGATTTCGTCCAGTTCAAGGAATTGCAGGATAAAAACAGGGACAAAGCCGACTGGGGACAAAAAATGATACAGGATCGCCCGTTTTTTATAGCATTAACCACGTAAACCCATTTAGATTTCTGGAATACGTGTTTTTGGTTTTAAAAATCGCCTTTAAAAGGTATATAATTGTTTGTTAATCAGATAAATAGTTGATATTACATTTAAGTTTAGCAACAGTGGTATGTTTTTTTGACCTGAATGTTGAGGTTTCTTCATCGAAAACGTATCATTGGTCAGATTGTTAATGTAAAACCAATTAAAAATTAAACAGCACGCAACCTTTTGCGTTAAATTTGGTCTTACAAAAAACACATTTGTTATGAGATTCATTTTTTCCCTGCTTCTTTTTACTTTTTTGGGTTTTCAGGTTTCTGCTCAATCGGTGCAGATTGCAACCTTTAAGGATACGAAATCGCTTTTTGCTAAAGAAGGTAAAGCCTACACTGTAAAGTTTCAATTGAGCACTTTTCCTTCTGATGAGGTTCGTGATGCTTTTGTTGCTTATGCTTCATCCAATAATATTACGTCCAGGTTTAGTCCAAACAAAAAAGGAGGGGCAAACGTGTTTCTTCTTTTTCCTGAAAACCTCGCTAATGGACCTGTTTTGGGTAAAATGCTGATGCAGCTAGGCGTTGTCGAAGTTATTGTTCAGTCAAAAGGTGATTCAAAATCTTCTGTTGAAGAATTCATTAAAACCATTTAAGCATGAAAAAATTAATTCTACTTTCCGGTATATTTGCTTTTCTGGGTTTTCAGTCTGCAAGCTCTCAAATTGTTGGTGTCGGGCATTCAAGTCAGGCTTCAACTACCTATACAAGCACTGCAACCAATGACACGATTTATTTTTGGTGTGGTGCCGGTACACTTGGAACTTTAACAGCAACTCCTCCTTCCGGTGTTCCGGGTTGGAATTTTATTTGGCAGGTATTTAATCCTGTTACAAATTCTTGGGACCCTTTTACTGTTCAAAATGGTGTTCCAACATCTACTATTAACAATCTGGCTGGTGGTTTGTACCGTGTATCGATAGTTGATGGTACCTCCACTGTAGTTGGTTGTTATCGCGCTTGGGTTTCCATCGTTACCAATCCAACTACTGTTGATGTTGCTCCAATTCCTCCCGGTTGTGGTTCTGTACAATTAAATGGTACAATTAATTATGGTTCTGCTACACAACTGTACAATCCTCCGGCAGATCCATTTCTTGTTGGTCCTACAACTACAATTACTGTTTGTTTTACGGCAAACCACACTTATGTTTCGGATTTAGCATTCTATCTTGTTGGTCCTACCACATGTGGAAGCCCAAGTATTTTACTTTCTCCCAACCCCGGTGCTATTGGTCAGGGAGCTGTTTGTAATGGTGGTAACAATGTTTCGAACCTGTGTTTTACAACCAATCCGGCAGGAAATTTGAATGTATGTACTGCCACTGTTCCACTTACCGGTACATATTCGAGTTATGGACCTTCAAATACACCAATAAATTGGACAGGTATTTATGGATGTGATGCCACACTTGGTGGATGGAGAGTTCAAATCTATGACTGTATTGGTGCGGACGTTGGTGCGCTTACAAATTCAACAATTACATTTTCCGGTCAAACTACCTGTGGGCAAAACTCAACAATAACCTACAATTCAGGAACAATAAACTCACCAATTCTGGATAATTCCTGTTCAGCTGCTACTGCTTCTATTTTTACAGTTCCGGTAACGGCAGCTACTCCAATCCCATATGTTGGGGGGTATATTTGGACAGCAAATCCTGCAATCACAATTCCTAATGCAACCACATCTCTCAATCCTCTGGTTAACCCAGGCCCAACTCAGAATACAATTTTCACACTAACACTTACCGGTGGATCAGTTCCAACATGTACTGGAGGAAATAATTCTGACTCTGAACTCTATATTTATACACCGCCAACATTTCCTACCATAACGCCTGTTGCTCCTGTTTGTGTTAATTCAGGACCTTTTGCTCTCAGTGCGAATATTCCGGGAGGTACTTGGTCTGGACCCGGTATCATTGATCCGGTAAATGGAATTTTCGATCCTTCGATTGCAGGTGTTGGAACTCCAACCGTAACCTATAGCTTTTCTGGTCCATGTGGAGGGGGTGATTCTGAAACAATTACTGTAACTGGTATTTCAAACTCAACAATTACACCTGTTGGTCCATTTTGTACAACCGACCCAATTATCAATCTGACAGCCGCTTCACCCGGTGGAACTTGGTCGGGAACCGGAATAACAAATCCCTCTACTGGAGAATTTAATCCTGCACTTGTTTCAGGAACAACAACTATTACCTATACCATTTCTGGTGCTTGTGGAAGTTCAGATACTGAAACGATAACAGTTAATACAGCCAATCCTATTATTGACCCTGTTTCTCCATTGTGTGTGAATGGATCGCCAATTACATTAACAGCAAACAGTACAGGAACCTGGTCTGGTAATGGAATTACCAGTGCTTCTGGCGGAACATTTGATCCGGCAGTGGCGGGTGTTGGAACGCACGTTATTACCTTTACGGTTTCTGCACCATGTCCGGGATCAACAACCACAAGCATTACAGTTAATGCTCTGCCTGCTGCCAATGCCGGTAACAATGCATCATTTTGTGCAGGCGGAACCGGGGTGCAACTTAATGCAACCGGGGGTGTAACTTATGCATGGTCTCCTGCTACAGGTTTGAGCAATCCCGCTATTTCAAATCCAACGGCAACACCTGCTTCAACTACAGTTTATACAGTTACTGTAACGGGTAACAATGGCTGTTCCTCAACTTCAAGCGTAACTGTTACAGTTAATCCATTGCCTACGGTTAGCCTTCCTGCAAATGCAACATTTTGTGCAGGCGGATCAACTGTTCTCAATGTAACCGGAACAGCAACAAGTTTTGCATGGACACCTTCAAACGGATTAAGTTCCACCACAACTTCCAATCCAACGGCATCTCCTTCTGCAAATACTACCTACACAGTTACAGGTACAGATGCTAACGGTTGTACTGCAACTGCAAGTGTAAACGTTGTTGTTTCATCCATTACAGCAACAGCAACAGCAACCCCTCCTGCAGGGGTGGAACCATTGGATGTTGTATTTACTAATACTACCGTTGGTGGTGTGATGTATGCCTGGAATTATGGTAATGGTCAGTCGGAAATTACTGCCAATACCACAACTTCTGCAACATACCCTGTTGATAGCACCTTTTATGTTACACTAATTGCTACCAATGCCGATGGTTGCGTTGATACACTCGTCCTGACTATTGTTGTTTATGATGATTTCTCACTTCTAATTCCAAACGTGTTCTCGCCGAACGGTGATGGATCGAATGACGAATTCAGAATAGTTGCTACCGGTGTTGTCAACATGACTATGACGATCTACAATCGTTGGGGTAAGGAAGTGGGGATGTTCAATTCACCAAGCGGATCATGGGATGGTAAAAACAACGGAAAAATGTCGCCGGAAGGAACTTACTTCTACATTTTCAAAGCAGAGAAATCCGATGGCACACCCATTGAACAAAATGGTACAGTTACCTTGGTAATCAAAAAATAATCAATAATAATTCAAAAAAGGCTGCCATATTGGTAGCCTTTTTTTTATCCTTTTCTGGAGTGAACAGTTAAATGTTTTCCTCCTAAATAATAGAAATATACAGCTATTGCCATTCCGATGTGACTTACATCATTATGATTAAACCATTCGTTGATACCGAATCGGAAGGCATGGGATACAGCTGATGCTGCCGCAAAAAAAGTGGCAATAAAAAAGTAAACGCTGCCTTTGTCTCTGGTTTTCACATAAACGAAAATCTCTAATGAAAAAGCCATAATGAATAGTCCGTAAACAGCATGTAGCTCAACATAAATAAATTTTAATGTAACAGCAGCCAATACCATAAATGCTGCCAATTCAGCATAATTTAACCAAGAGAAAAAATTACCCATTCCTTTATTTAAAACCGGTCGTGCATGCATGATTACTGCACGCTCAAAAAACGCAACAGAAATCATGCTGATATACCAACCCGGTATTTTTCCTTTCATCCCTGTGAGGTATAACAATCCATGACCCAATACACCTCCTACCATAGTTGCAAGTCCCATTGTGAGTAAAAACCACCTCAACAGCATGATCACTTTTTCGGTTTTTGAACGTTCTTTCAGTTTGAACCAACCGAAAATACAAACAGCGGTAATGACCAAATCAGTAAGCACAGTAAAAGGTTCAAGTAAGGTAAACCCCAGCCAATCAATGCGCGTCATCGAATCGAAATCTGGCT
>JBKBUQ010000087.1:9103-12047 GCA_046289975.1 Flavobacteriales bacterium
AATAATTTAATTTGCAATTAAGGTACTAAATGAAAACTAAACGTTTCTTATTTCCTAATTAGGAATACGAGAATTGCCTATTCTTGGTTTTTATGCTAACTTTAATTTTCTGATATTGATCGCTTAATTCTTTTTTATGAAAAAACGCTCTACATTATTAATCCTTTCGCTTTTTACAGCAGGAAGTTTGTTTGCACAGTTCACGGATAATTTCGATTCGTATACTGCCGGTGGATACCTTGGTGTTCAGTCGGTTCCATGGACTACCTGGAGTGGGGCTCAGGGTGGGGCAGAGGATGTTCAGATTACAACTGCTGATGCTAATAGTGCACCCAACTCCGTTTTATTTACTTCTACAGTTGCAGCCGGTGGTCCGCAGGATGTTGTTCTCCCGTTTGGTGGGGTCCGCACAACAGGTCAGTTTTCCATTGGTATGGCAATTAAGGTTCAGACCAATAAGGGAGCATATTTTAACTTACAGGCAGATGCTACCATCGGACAAACCTGGGCCCTTGAATGCCAGATGTTGCAGAATGGGAATATGACCTTTGGTAATACTAATGGTCAATTGCTTGCTACAACCTATACCCCCAACACCTGGTTTGATATTCGTATTGATATTGACTTGAATGCCAACAATTGGGAAGTGTTTATCAATAACGTTTCTCAAGGTTCATTTTCCAATCCGATTAACAGAGTTTCCTTTTTGAATATCTATCCTGTGAATCAAACTGCTGCGGGTGGAAACGGTCAATCCGGGTTTTATGTGGACGATGTGTTTTACACACATACACCATACACGCTACCTGCAGTTAATGGCGCAGTAACGCTTGTTAGTGTTCCATCCGGTTTGGCTACGCAACAACGCAATGTATCCGCTTCAATACGAAATCTGGGTACAACTACCATTACTTCATTTGATATTAATTACAACTACAACGGTAACAATTCCAATCAATCTGTTACCGGTTTGAATCTTGCTTCACTTGCAACATACCAGTATACTTTTCCTACGCAAATCACATTGGTTGCAGGAAGTAATCCTGTTACTGTTACCATCTCAAATGTTAATGGTGCAGGAGCAGATGGTGATGCAAATGATAATGTAAAAGTTCTTACCATTAATCCGGTTGTACCTGCAGCAGGTAAAATGGTTGTTGGTGAAGAAGGAACAGGAACATGGTGCGGCTGGTGTCCGCGTGGTGGTGTTTTCATGGATATGATGGCCTCCAAGTACGATGGCTTTTGGGCAGGTATCGCTGTGCATAACGGAGATCCAATGGTAGTAACTGATTATGATGCTGCAATTGGAGGCTTGATCGGTGGTTATCCTTCTGCATTAGTTGATCGTGGTACAGATATTGATCCTTCTCAAATGGAAGCGGCATTTTTAAGTCGTGTGGTACTTGCTCCCGCTGCAACTTTTTTAATGAATGGAACTTATAACTCTTCGAATTCTCAGCTTACAGTTAATGTTACTACTACATTCCAAACTGCAACTTCCGGAGATTGGAGAATTCTAATGGTGCTTACTGAGGATGACGTTACTGGTACTGTAAGCGGATACAATCAAACCAACTATTATGCCGGTGGAAGCAATGGAGTAATGGGAGGCTACGAAGCACTCGCGAATCCGGTTCCTGCTGCACAAATGCACTACGAGCATGTTGCCCGCGATATTGAACCTTCATTTACCGGTATTCAGAACGCATTTACGACAAGCATTGCCCAGAATGATGCATTCAATAACACGTTCAATTTTACAATCAATGCGGCATGGGAGCTCAACCAAATGCATGCAATTGTAATTCTCCGTCACCCTAATGGTTCTATTGAGAATGCCGGAATGCTCGATTTGAGTAGTCTGGTTACAGGAGTTGAAGACAATACTTCTGCTGTTAATGCCCGTTTGTATCCTAATCCTGCTTCAGATCTTTCTCAGGTTGAAATCAATCTGGATATGAATTCAACTGTATCAATGGAAGTGTATGATTTGCAAGGCAAAGTAATCGCTACAAGAGACTATGGAGTCCTGAATGGTAAGCAATTGCTGCCTATTCATACTTCTGTCTGGGAACAGGGTGTGTACCTTGTTCGTTTAACGGTGAATGGTGAAGTAAAAAGTTTCCGATTGATCGTTCAATAATAGTATTCAATACAACAACAATGCCGCATCCTTTATTGGATGCGGCATTGTTTTGGAATACAAATGGAACAATATCAGGGAATGATCATGACTTTTACTCCCACCTTAACCTGCTCGTACAATTGAACGATGTCTTCATTTTGCATACAGACACATCCCCAGGTAAGGTCTTGGGTCCCGTTCGCAATAAACCTTCCATTCCATCCGTGAATGCCTATTCTGCCACCCAGTTTGGTATAATTGTTTGCTGTCTTTCCGCTCTTATCTGCTTTTTCCATCGCTAGAAATTGTTCTCTGGTAATTACTCCGTTTTTGTAACCTAACCACGCATCATATCTGTTGGGATAACTGAAATGCATCCAACGCTCACCTAGCCAAGGACCTGTACCTCCAACAAAAGGACCCTTTTCCATTTCTGAAATCCTGTATTCGCCTTCAGGTGTTTTATTATCGCCCTGCTGAATTTTATGCCCTTGAGGATCCTGCCCCAAACAAATATCGAAACGGGAATTTAACTCACCTTTTCGGTAATGAAAAAGGGAATAATCCTTTTTGCGAACCACTATAATATTCTCCTCAGTTTTAGGAAAGGTGGTATTACTGTATTCTTTTGCATACCAGGCGGGGGGATTAAAGAAAAGAGGGGGCATCTCTGTTTTATTAACCCGAACACAAAGCTTATTCCCCGCCAATTCACCGATAGGATTCTGCCGTTCGATCAATTGCCCGGGTTGCAAATTACTGATGAGCACCGGGCCGTAAGTAATATCCAGTTCACATCTTTTTGCATTTTCGATA
>JBKBUQ010000088.1:0-12014 GCA_046289975.1 Flavobacteriales bacterium
GGTTTGCGCCGGAGAGTAGAGATCGCCTCAAGGTATCAACGTGAATTAGCAGGACTCCCCGTTAAACTTCCTCATCATGAGAAAAATGTTGGTCATGCTTGGCATTTATATGTCATCAGAACAAAGAAAAGGAAAGAGTTGTTCGATTTCCTAAGGGAAAAGAATGTTTTTTGTCAGGTGCATTACATTCCTGTTCATTTGATGCCTTATTACCGTGATATTGGCCACAAGAAAGGCGAATGTCCGCATGCAGAGTCGTATTACGAACAATGTTTAAGTCTTCCAATGTTCCCCTCGCTTACCGATGTAGAACAGGAGTTGGTTATATCCTTAATCAAGCAGTTTTATAATGCCTGAGAAAAGAATTGGAATAATTACTCAGGCCAGAATGACGAGTACTCGGTTGCCTGGTAAAATTCTTCTTGATGCTGCAAATGTTCCGTTATTAAAATACCACACCGATCGACTTAGAATTTCAGGGTTACCGGTAATTGTTGCAACAACAACAAACATGGAAGATGACCCCGTTGTTGCTTTTTGTGAAAAGGAAGGCTTGCCTTTTTACAGAGGAAGTGAATACGATGTGTTGAGCAGGTTTTATTATGCAGCTATTGAAAATAATCTTGATGTAGTTGTTAGAGTGACATCAGATTGTCCTCTTATTGATGGAGGTTTGATTTTAGAAGGAGTGCAAAATTTTCTCACTCTGGGAGATGGGAGATTTTACTTGGCAAATGGAGTGAAGCGCACCTACCCAAGAGGATTTGATTTCGAAGTTTTTTCTTTTGAACTACTTAAAGAGGCTTTCGTCAAGGGAATATCACCTGCAGAAAGAGAACACGTTACTCCCTACTTTTACTCCAATCCTGAATCGAATGTTGAAGTAATTCCATTTGTAAACGATATCGATTATAGTAGGTTTAGGATTACTCTGGATACACCTGAAGATTACGAATTAATCCGATTGTTAATAGAAAGGTTTCATTGTGACGAAATGGATTATAAGGAAATAATTAATGTAATGTGCGATCATCCGGAGTTGGAAAAAATCAATGCTCACATAGAACAGAAAAAGCTTTGATAGATGTCTAAACGTGAATTATTAGTACGAAATGATTTGGGATTTTTCGAGGTAAAAGAAAAACCTGATACAATCGAATTGGAAGAATATTATTCCAAGAAGTATTATCAAAGCAGCCAGGGAAATTATCGTTCCGGTTACTCTGATGAAGAGTTGAACTATTTTGAAGCCAAAAACGAACAGCGTTTTCTCCTTGCAGAGACGTTTGCCAAAAAGAAAAACAATTCGTTTTTGGATGTTGGTTGCGGAGAAGGTTTTTTACTAGACCATTACAGAAAAAAGGGTTGGAATGTTCTTGGCCTCGATTATAGCTCATTTGGATGCGAAAAAATGTGTCCGGAGAGTTTACCTTTTTTAAGAGTTGGTGATATTTACAAAAACCTTGACGAACTACTTCAATCCGGTAATACCTTTGATGTTATTAGTCTTACAAATGTTTTGGAGCATGTAGTGGATCCTGCTTACATGTTAAGTGTAATCCATAAGATTGCTCATGATGGATCGGTTTTAGTAATTACTGTTCCGAATGATTTTTCATTTTATCAGGAGTTTTTGCTTGAGGAAAAGTTAATCCCTGATGAATTTTGGATTGCTTTACCTGATCATCTGTCCTATTTTGATAAGGACTCTCTTTCTGCGTTGTGTTTTTCCACAGGATGGAATAAGGCGGATATGATTGCTGATTTTCCAATTGATTTATTCCTGGCAAATCAACACTCTAATTATGTGATCGATCGATCAAAAGGAAAAGAAGCGCACAAGGTCAGGGTCAAGTTGGAGAATCTTTTTCATTCAATTTCACCTGAAAAAACAAACTCCTTTTATCGTTCCATGGCAGAATTAGGTTTTGGACGCCAAATAACCGGGTTCTTCACTGTAAAAGCTGTTGCAAAATGAAGAGAGAATATAGTTGTTGGAAAGAGTCGGTGGTGAAAATAGACGATTATTCTCTCCGTCCGATCCAGGATGAAGATATTGAGTCAATTCGGATATGGAGGAATGCACAATTGGATGTATTGCGCCAAAAAAACCCAATTACTACAGAGCAACAAACAATGTATTTTGAAAGGCATATTTGGCCAAGTACGAAGTTGTTGCAGCCCTCAAACATTCTGGTATCTTTTTTTTACAAGGACAATTTGATTGGTTATGGTGGCCTGGTACATATATCCTGGCAGGATTTGAGAGCAGAAATGTCATTTTTACTTGATCCTAAATACACTAACGATAAGGAAAAATATAGCGATTTGTTTTCTGTTTATATCGCCCTATTGAAGAAGATGGCTTTTGAACAATTGGGGTTTCACCGATTATTTACAGAGACATTTGAAATCAGAAATCATCATATTTCTGTATTGGAGAAAAATGGTTTTATACGTGAGGGACTGATGAAAGATCATGTAATTATTTCAGGTGAGTATGTTAACTCTATCATTCACGGTTCAATAAATTCTAAATAAGATGTTAAAGGGAAAAAGAGTTTTTGTTAGTGGCGGAGCCGGGGTAATTGGCCGTGAAATGATTCCCCGTTTATTGTCATATGGTGCTGAAGTATTTGTTGGCGATTTAAAGCCTTGTCCTTCAAATTTCACAGGGAGTATCATTTACCGTCAGGGCGATTTAAATTATTTGGAGGCATCCGAAATTGAAGCATTTGGTCCGGAAATATTCATACACCTTGCCGCAACTTTTGAACGTTCAACCGAATCATATGCATTCTGGCACGAGAACTTTTGGCATAATGTACGATTAAGCAATTATCTGATGACGCTTGTCAAGGATCTTCCTTCACTTAAAAAAGTTGTATTTGCTTCAAGTTATCTGATTTATGATCCACGTCTCTATAATTTTGATGCGGCTCAGGAAAGACCATTCAGTCTGAAGGAAACAGATCCAATTTATCCTAGGAATCTGACAGGAATGGCAAAACTTGCTCATGAAATTGAATTGCGATTTATTGATGAATTTAGGTCAGATCAATTCGCGACTGTATTAACTAGGATTTACCGTGGATACGGAAGAAATTCGCGTGATGTAATTTCACGGTGGATTAGAAGTTTGTTGGCGGATGAGCAAATTACGGTTTTCAGAAAAGAAGGAATCTTCGATTATATTTATGCAGCAGATACAGCCGAAGGTTTAATTCGCCTTGCTGCTGCAACAAATACAAGTGGAATAATTAATCTTGGGACAGGTAAGTCACGCAAGGTAGAGGAGGTGATTGATGTATTGCGAAAGTACTTCCCTGCTATGAAGGTTTTAGAAGGAGATTCTGATATACCTTACGAAGCATCGCAGGCAGACATAACTTTATTAAAACAGAAAATCGCTTGGTCACCGGAATACGATATTGAAAAGGCAATTCCTGAAATAATCGCTTTTGAAAAATCACGCGCTGAAATAGAAAAACCATTGGTAACCGGAAATATTTTGGTGACCAGTGCATCGAGAAAAGTGCCATTAATGAAGGCGATGAAAAAAGCAGCAGCTAAATTAAATCCTTCAATAAAAGTTATTGCCGGTGATATGAACACAGATGTTCTCGCCGGATTTGTTGCTGATGGGGTGTTTGCGATGCCCAGAACTACACCGGAGAATGTTGGTGCAATTGTTTCCTGGTGTAAGGAAAATAATGTGCAATTTATTGTACCGACCCGTGATGGCGAATTGCTTTTTTGGGCAAATCACAAAGATTTGTTTTTAAAGCAAAACATTCATGTTATGATTTCTTCACCAAGCGCTGTCGAAGTATGCCTCGATAAATTATTGTTCGCCGAGTATTGCCTTACTAACGAAATTCCGGCTATTCCTACTTATTCAAATGTGGAGAATTGTCCGGGTGACCTTCTGGTCGTTAAAGAACGTTGGGGTGCGGGTTCAATTTCTATTGGAATAGGATTAACGAAATCACAGAGCCAAGAACATGCCGCCGGCTTAGATGAAGCTATTTTTCAACCGATGATAAAAGGTGTTGAGTTCAGTGTTGATGCTTATGTTACCCTGAAAAGTGATGTAAAAGGTTTGGTGATTCGAAAAAGAGAACGCGTTGTAAACGGTGAATCGCAAATTACCTGTACCGTAAATGATGATATATTGAATGATAAGTTCAGGTCGATCATAGAAAAATTAAATGTTTACGGACATATTATTTTGCAAGCTATTATCGACGATAAAAATGAAATCAATATAATTGAATGCAACTGTAGGTTTGGTGGTGCATCAACTCTTGGGTTGAGAGCAGGACTAGATTCATTTTATTGGTTTTTACTTGAAGCTTCAGGAGTTTCTATCGAAAACTATCATTTTATTCCGGCGAAAACTTCTATTCGTCAGGTTCGTGTTCCTTCAGATTTGTATTTTATTTCATAAATATGAATGGAATAAAAGTTATTGTTTTTGATCTGGACGATACCTTGTATCCTGAAATCACATATGTGCACAGCGGATTTAAGGCTGTTGCAAAATTTCTTGCGGGAGAATATCGCTTGTCCTCATCAAAAATTTATAAGGAGTTTATTCTTGTATTGGAGAAGGAGGGTAGAGGGAAAGTTTTTGATGTTGTACTCAAAAACAACGCAATTTACAGCAAGACGCTTGTCAGAAAATGTTTGAGTGTTTACAGAAACCATTATCCTGAGATACATTTATTTCCCGGGGTAAAAAAAATGCTGAAATCATTAAAGTCGTATAGGTTATTTATAGTGACTGATGGAAATAAGCATGTGCAGGCAAAAAAAATAGATGCTTTGGGCCTGAATAGTTATGTGGAACATGCCTATATTACATACAGGTATGGGACAAAAAACATGAAACCCTCTGTTTATTGTTTCGAGCTGATTGCAAAAAGAACTAATACTTCCTTTCCTGAAATGGTTTATATTGGAGATAACCCAAAGAAAGATTTTGTCAATATCAGGAAGGCTGGAATGAATACAGTGCGGGTATTGCAAGGCGAATATGCCGGTTTAAAAGCGCCAAGTGATTTTGATGCAGAATATACTTTAAATACTATTAATGAATTTGTTGATCTTTTAAAATAACCTTGTAATAAATTGTAATATGAAATTTGAAATTGCAGGTGTTCCTATTGGACTTTCTAACTGCCCCTTCATCATTGCCGAGATGTCCGGGAACCATAATCATTCCCTTGAGCGCGCTCTGGCTATTGTTGATGCTGCTGTAGATACCGGTGCACAGGCAATTAAACTGCAGACCTATACTGCTGATACCATCACTATGAAGGGTGTACATACCATCAGTGAGAAAAGCTCGCTTTGGTACGGTAAAGAGTTGCATCAACTCTACAAGGATGCCTATACTCCCTGGGAATGGCACAAGCCTATTATGGATTATGCTAAGAAAAAGGGAATCATTTGTTTTAGCTCTCCATTTGATGAAACTGCAGTCGATTTTCTGGAGGAATTAAATGTACCGGCCTACAAGATTGCTTCTTTTGAAAATACGCATCATCCACTTCTTAAAAAAGTTGCGCGTACCGGCAAACCGGTAATTATGTCAACAGGTGTTGCCTCCCTTGATGATATCCAGGAATCAATCGAAGTTCTTCGCAGCGCAGGATGTAAACAACTGGTGATATTGAAATGCACAAGCACCTATCCTGCAAGTCCCGAAAATACCAATATTTTGACAATTCCCGATATGAGAAAACGCTTCGGAATAGAAGTAGGATTGTCGGATCATACGATGGGTATTGGCGTCTCAATCGGTGCTGTTGCACTTGGTGCTGTGGTTATTGAAAAACATTTCACCTTGTCGCGTGCAGATGGTGGTGTTGATTCGGCCTTCTCCATGGAACCGCATGAAATGAAAAGTCTGGTAGAAGAATCAGAACGTGTTTGGCTGGCATTAGGTAAGGTTTCCTATGAACTCACAGAAGCTGAAAAACCCAGCCTGCAGTATAAGCGATCAATTTATGTGTCGGGCGACATTAAAGCGGGTGAGGTGTTTACAGGAAATAATTTAAAAGTTATTCGTCCGGCAAATGGATTGCATCCGCGTTATTACGAGCAAGTGATCGGTAAAACGGCCACACGAGACCTTATGGCAGGTACTCCGCTTGCGCCGGATATGGTGGATTAAAGCATGCTTCTTAAAAAATCCTAACACTGCATTGTCGGGATAAGATTCTGCTCCAAATCCTGTTATTGGGAGAATATCTTTAGTTTTACTTCTATGGGCATCGTTGCGCGACAGGGATTTCTGAGTGGTATCAATTTACTGCTGGGCTTTGCTATTGGTGCTTTCAACCAAATGGTACTTATTCCCTATGTCTTTGAAGAAGGATGGCCAAGGGAATTGTTTGGGTTGCTGCAGCTAATCATCACACTTTCCGTGGTCTTTGCCCAGTTCCTCAATTTCGGGGCAATATCCATCGCAGTTCGATTCATGCCCCGGTATAGGTCCGAAAACCGGGAAGGCGAATTGCATTTTTATTCCTGGTTTTTCCCATTTGTAGGAATGGTTCTTCTTGCTCTTTTCCTGTTGTTTTTTGGCGAAGCCTTCCTAAGTGAAGTTGTTTTGAGAGAGTCGGATGATCAATTGCTATCCGGTGTAATTGATCTGGGATTTCTTGTCCTTATCCTTTTTCTCAATTCGTTTTTCATGTCCTATTTCCGCTCTCTGAACGGACTCGCAGTGGCAAATTTTTACAACACCCTTGGTAGTTTTTTCAATGAAGTCTACATCCGTATTGTGCAAATCGGAGGAGTCTTGTTGTTTGCTGCAGGGAAACTTGATTTCAGGGAATTGTTCGTTTTCTACACCCTCAGCTATGCTTCACAGTTTCTGCTGATGTTCTTTATGGTTGGTGGTTTTCGCTTGTTGCGCATCAAAACTCCGGAATCACGATCTGAATTCCATGAGGTGTCGGGTTACGGACTTTTTGCCGTTTTGGATAGTGGTGCGGGGATTCTCGTAAACCGGATTGATGTGATCATGATCGGAATGCTCGTGGGTTTATCTGAGGTAGTGTATTATCAAATGGCTTTTTTCATGGCTACTGTTATTTCCATTCCTTCGCGTTCGCTGGGTAACGTTTCTTCGGCAGTGGTGAGTGAGTCGTATCATCGACAAGACTGGTACAATATTCAAAAACTTTACCACAGTAATTCGCTGATTCAGACATTGGGTGGAGGATGGATCTTTTTGCTTATCTGGGTCAACATGGAATCGCTTATCTCCCTGCTGCCTCCCGAATTTTCAATCATCCGCTGGCCGTTTTTGTTTTTAGGTTTATCCAAATTTTTCGATCTGATCACATCTATAAACGGCACCATTATCTCTCTAACACCTCATTTCAGGTACAATTTCTATTTCAATGTAGTTTTGCTGGTATTATCAGTGATCGTTAACCTCGCCTTGATTCCCATTTGGGGGATTTCCGGTGCTGCTATTGCTACTGCTATAAGTATTTGCGCATTTAACGTTATGAAAGCGGTTTTCCTGATGAGGAAGTATGCGCTCACCCCTTTTAAAAGATCAGCGCTGATTTCAGTCTTTGTTTTGATCCTGGTAGGTTTGCTCGGCTGGTGGATACCCGACGTGCTCAGTCCGGCTGATCAGGAAATCAAAAGCCGTATCCTTCCCGTTCTGGTTAACATAACTGTTCGCTCTCTTGCTGTCAGCTTTGTGTTGTTTCTGCTTATCCGCCAATTGGGTTTATTTAATGAACTCGCTTCAATAGCTCCAAAAATTGCGCGCCGTATTGGTTTTAAAACGAACGACTGACTCCAACCACGTACCTGAATTGAAAATAGTTTTCTGTATAGGGTACTACGTTTAGGAACAAAGGCATATCAAATCGTACCACCAATGGTTCAACCATTTCAAGTGGACCAAATCGTTTAATGGTTAGAGCGGTTCCAACACCTGCATCGGCTCTAAAAGATGCAAAATCAAAACGCTTCCCACTCATCTCTTTTGCCATTATGCCTGCGTCGGTAAACAGGTAAATATCCAGTCCAAAATAGCGGCTTAGCTTTTTTGGTTTCCACTTTACAATATCACGAAGATCCAATTCCGCGCTGAAGGATGCGCCGCTGTTTCCTTTGTAATGGAAACTCAGATTGCCTGCGCTGTCCATATCCGGAATAAGATAACCTGCATAGCCGCGAAGATTTAATCCTCCGCCCGCATGAAAATGATTGGTGGAAGCCCCGTAATTCCCCGTCCACTCGTAAGGGAAAAATCCAATCGAGCGGGTGTATTTACTGTTCATCATTTCTTCCGGATTTGCTCCTGCCAAAAACAAAGCGCTTTCAGAGGGAATCGCCGACCCTGTTCCGTATTGCGCCAACAAGCGTGTGCTTAAGCGTGTTTTCCAGATTTTAAATCGGTGAATGGAGGTCATGCTGAACTGCCCGTATGAATAATCACTTCCAACTGCGGTTGAACGTAAGTTGAAATTTACTTTTCCTGATCCCCCTTTAAATTCATAATTTTTATCAATTCCAAAATTCAAGGTATTGTTGAACTTGTCGGCCATCCATTCTCCCGGATAAAACAAATAGTTTAGATCAGCGGTGTCTTTTCTATACATCAGTTTGAACATTCCGTACATTCTGATATTGCGTTTATTGTTCCATTTTTCAATGCCGGTGTTCACCGTTTTTAGTCCGTCAAGAACTGCTCCTGAAAATAGAAAGTTGGATTTTCCAAAAAACTTATTCAATCCGGTTTTATAATTCAGCCGAAGTGAAATCGGATCGAATTCATTGTTCACCCCTTCGTAATTGCTAATATTTTGTGGAATGCGGTGACCAAATCCTGTATTTATCCATAATGTCACATCGAAAATGTGCTTGTAGTTCATGTAATTTCCATTTACATGCACTCCCGGTTTTAAACCATCGTATCCGTTATACCACAATTCCGGTCGGACAAAAACCTCATAACGGTGAATGTCGGGATTATTACGAATGCGTGAATCAAACTCATAATGCACAGGGAATCGCAAATTGTTGTTTAACTGATCCACATCGGCAAGTCGATGACTCGGGTCAATGCGGATGTCGCGTATTGCAACAGGCACTGTAATCTCGGCGGTGTATTCCTCATTGAGTTTCCCCCAACCGGTCCATTTAGGAAGAACGGTTGCGTTGGTCTGCTTTACAAACCAGGTATTCGGAATGTGAAAATAATACATTGAATCATTTTCACCTTCGACAACAAAATCAATGGGCATTTGCATTTCGCCTTTGCGACGGAAAGTAACAAGGTATTTGTTTTTTTCTTTTCCGTATCTGGCTTTTACAATAACGTAGTCAATGGTTTTTTTCGTTTCAAACCACTGGTCAAAAAACCAATTCAGATCAACTTTAGTATACTGGATAATGCTATTCCTGAAATCTTCTACATAAGGATGCGCAATTTTCCACTGATCGAAATAATTTTTCATGGCAGCTAAAAACAGATCATCACCAAGTACATACTGAAGATTGTACAACATGGAGGCTGTTTTGTAATAAGAATGACGGTATCCGCCACCATGTCCCAATGCGCTACCGAAATCATCAGAGTGGGTGTTGAGCACAGCGTCATCACCTTGTATCGCATCTCTGAGGTACCCGTTAAAAACGGCGGATTCGCGAACCTGATCGTAGTGCTTGAAGCGATCAGTGTATTTGTTTTGTGGACGACTTTTTTGAATGGTATCGCCGTCGATGTTTTCCTGCGCCCATGCTGTAAGAAATTGGGTAAATCCTTCATCAAGGCATGCGCGGTAGGTTTCATTGTTGCCAACCTGACCAAAAAACCAGTTGTGACCAATTTCATGCGCAAGTAATCCGCGGTAATCCGGATCGAATCCACCATCGAGGGTGAGCATCGGATATTCCATTCCGTCTCTGGCATCTGCGACAACCATTTTGTGGTACACATACATTCCAAAATCGCGGGAATAAACCTCAATTACCTTTGCTGCGTATTCCGCTGCATTTTGCCATTTCCATGCATGATGTTCCTGTGCTACGGAAATACAGCTAACTCCATTCCATGTTGCTTCTCCTATGCGATAGGTTGGATCAGCTGTAAATGCAAAATCATGTACATTCTCTGCGTGGTATTTCCATGTCTTCCGTTGGTTGGGATCGTAAGGAATGGGTTCGCTGATGTTTTTTTCTGCAATGGGTTGTGTGAAATTTCGGATATCAAGTTTATCCCGCAAATCCTTAGGCAAAACTTCTTCTCTGTTGGTGAGATTACCTGTAGCTTCAACGACATAATTCGAAGAGAAATTTAATTCAACATCATAACAACCAAAATCGCCATAAAACTCTTTACCTAAATGCTGATCGGTGCACCAGCCGAACTTTCTGTCGTACACTGTTATGCGGGGATACCAGTGCACACCGTCGTAATGCTTGTATCCTTTGGTTGTGAATTTTTTAAAACGTCTGCCAACACCGTTGGTGTTATCAAAATACGTTTTGAATTTTATATGGAACTCACCGGATGTTCCGCTTTTAATGGGTTGTTCAAGAAAAACTTTTAGAATGGTATTGTCTTGTTCCGTTTTCAGTTCATGGCCATTTACGATTACCGATTCAACTTTTGTTCCAAGTCCTTGTTTTTCGTATGGACCATAATTCGGATAATTACCATTGGCTTTGTTAAGCTTGTCGTAATAGGATCCGGGTTGAAAAGCTTCCTGGTACAAATGGAAATAAACAAAAGGAAGATCATCAGGTGAGTTATTGGTATAGACAAGATGAAGTTCACCGCTGATAATATCGCTGGCTTCATCGATAGTGGCTTTTATTGTATAATGAACATCCTGTTGCCAGTAGCCGGGATGGGGTGGACGGTTTTTCCAATAGTGAGGATTTCCCTTGCTGCGGTATGAATTGGGAGAATTAAGCGGATCGTAGGCTTGTGCGTTGGAGAATGACGACGATAAGAGGATGAATGAAAAAAGAAAAAGTAAGTTTTTCATAGGATCAGGAATTCATACGTTTTTTCTTAGCACCGTGAATGGAAGCATTGAGTTCGAAACCGATGATAAGAAGGTAAAACAGGTAATAAAAGAACAACAAAAAAGCAAGGAATGCTCCCAATGGACCATATAGTTTATCGAATTTAGCTATATCCATCAAATAAAACGAGAATCCTTTTTGCAAAGCAATGATCAGTAAGGTAGCCATCGTTGCACCTGCAGTGAAGAATTTCCATTTTTTCTGTTCTGTGTTTCCAATGTTGTATAGCAGGTTAATTACAAAATAATACAGCAGGAAGAGTATGGTGTTTTTAAAAACGATCATGAAACTATACCCAATTCCGGATTCAATCCATCCGATTCGGTAGAAGTAGTCGATCATGAATTGACCTGCAGCTGAAATGAGGGTGAGTAATACTGAGAGTAGAATGAACATAAATAAAATGCCCAACGACCAAATACTTTGCTGCAGAAAACTTCTTTTTATCTCGAGATGAGATGATGATGAGAATGCTTCCAGAAGCGCTTTGATTCCGTTCGAAGCAAAATAGATGGTAATCAGGAATCCAATTGAGAGCAGAAATGTTCGTTTTCGCTTAATAAGATCAACAAGTGCTTCATCAAAAAAATCATAAACCTGTGCCGGGAAAAATCCTTGCATATAATCGATAATGCTGTTTTGAAAATTGTCGATTGGGACGAAAGGTATCAGCGAAAAAATGCAAATCACCATTGGAAAGGCAGCAAGTAAAAAGCGAAAAGTAACCGCAGCAGCTCGACTTGCCACACTGCCTGACGAAAGTCCTTCAATAAAAAACTTACCTACATCATAGAGGTTTTGACCTTCAAATCCGGGCAGAGCCGTTTTTTGTGCGCGAATTGCAAGGATGTTTTTTATTTTTTTCAGGGAGGTTTTGATGACTTCAAAAAAAGATACCTCGGTTTAACGGAATGGGGAAAGCAACCCAAGCGTATGAAGTC
>JBKBUQ010000089.1:0-11956 GCA_046289975.1 Flavobacteriales bacterium
CGGTTCCTTTATGAGATTTTACCGGTTCGTCGTGTTTTTCGTAAGGACAAACTGCTGGATAAGATCCGGAAGTATTATCCAAAATCATTTCCGGTTGCAGGGTATTGCTCTGACCATAATGCCCATCGAGCAGAAAAGATCGCTCATAACAGTGGCTGTGTCCGTTCAAAACGAGGTCAACCCCATACTGTTCCAAAATCGGAACGATATTCTGTCTGATTTGCGGCAATTCGAAATCGTAGAGCCATGGATTGTCAGAGTCGTGACTACCTTTTGTATAAGGAGGATGATGCCAGTATGCAATTACCCAGGGTTGCGTATTGGCTGCTAGGTCAGCCTGCAACCATGTTGCCATAGCAGCATTTGGTGAACGATCTTCATCGTATGAATCCAACGAAATAAAATGCACATTTCCGTAATTCCAAGAGTAGTATTTTTCAGTTCCACTTGGCAATCCGCCAGCTTCACCTGATGCCGGAAGATTAAAGATGTCATAATAAGCCGGAGCAGGCGAAAAGGGAATGTGGTTGTTGTAATCATGATTTCCGGGTGTCGGCCAAACTACGGTGCGCGAAAGAATACTTTCATACATATTACCAAACACACCGTTTTGGTATTCACTGTCGCTCCCACCTTCGTAAGCGTTGTCGCCTAACATAATCCAAGCATCAAAATGACTAGAACCAGCGTAATGCAGCATAGCATCTCTAACAGCGCGCTGATTATCGTTTCCTGTTCCTGCATCACCAATTACCCAAAAAAGGTAGGGTGCAACTTTACCTTCAAGAGGCAATGTTTGAAAATATTGAAAGGAAGAAGATCCGTACCATGTAGTATTGTCGCCAATTTCATAGTAGTATTTGGTCTCCGGCTGCAGCCCTGTAATAACTACCTCATGCTCTGTAGAAAATTGCGTATTAGTTGCAGTAAGGTTAAGATTTAAGGGTGAAATTCCATACCTCACCTTCGAATCCCCTGGAACATTTGTTCTCCAACGGACAATTATATGTTGTTGATTGCCATTCTGTAGGTAAGGTCCCCTCACAACAGTAGCATTTAAAGGAGAAGTGTTTCCGGATAAGCGTAAATTAAAACTGATGTCGGAACTGGAAGGAGAATCCTGGTGAATTTCGGCAGCGATAACATTTGTTCCCGCAACCAGGTGAGCTGCACTAATGGTTGCACTATTCCAATCATCTTCATTGGGCCAGGCAATTGTTCCTGGAGCCAAACTCTGGTAATTCACCGGGCCTGTTGGCATATTCTGTCGCAGCACTTCATTTCCATTGATATAAATAATGATTCCATCATCTTTTACCCATTCAAGTAATAGAGAGCTGAACAAAGCCGGATTAGCAACAGAAAAAGTTTTTCGGAAATAGGTGGTAATATGTTTGTTTCCGGAATTTGAGCCATAGGAAACAACAGTATTCTCATCTCCATCACCATATCCGAGCTCTGCAATTCCACTTGCCCAGGAAGCATCATTGAATCCGGATTGAACCCATGAAGTACCTTGGTCCGTCCCATTATCAAGATACTTCCATCCGGATCCGACGGGAATTAATACCGTTTGAGCATTAGTAAGGGTTAAAAATCCAAAGAAAAAAAAAAGCAAAAACTCTCTTCTCATAATGGTGCAAACCTAAGAAGCCCGTTTAACCCCAATATTATCGGAAAGCCACAGTGAGTTAGCAGATTAAAAAATTTGGGTTAAGATTGGGTAGAGCAGCGACCATGGTTCATTAACCCTTACTTAACAATATTTCATAAAACCAATGCTATGAAGATCTTTTTGAGTTAGTTTTGAAATTGAAAATGTCTTCTGTCAAGTTTATTCTTCCCCTTCTGTTATTCTCATCATCGCTGTTTGCGAACGATGCAAGTGATGAATATAAGAAGGGTCTTAAAATCACCCTATCCAAGCCCGATTCTGCCCGCGTCATTTTCGAACATGCGATTGCCTTAAGCCGAAAAGAAAAAAATGACAGTCTGCTGGCTCATTCCCTTTTCGAATATGGTAAGGTATGTTATGAAACATCAAAATATTCTGTTGCTGCCAACGCCTTTGAGGAAGCGCATGCTATTTATGAAAAACTGAATCGGAACAAAGATCTCGCACAGGTTGAGCTCTCATTGGGAGCCTTGTTTTCTAAGTTGGGCGATCATGATGTAGCCGGTAAACATTACATCTCTGCCAAAAGGCGATTTGCTGCGATGGGTAACCTCAGCGGTGAACTTTCTGCCGACAATGCCATCGGGGTAATGTACTTTGAAAAGGGAGATTTCAAAAAGGCCGAGGATATGTTTCGTGATTTGAGACAGCGAACTCCTGCCAATGATCCTTCCATGGAGGAATTACACGGTAATCTGGCTATTCTGTTTTTCTATACCGGTGGATTAGATTCTTCTTTGTGGTACTTGCGATCGGCGATGGCTTTTAGCGAAAAAGAAAACAATACCGATAAAGTTGCTGTAAGCTGGAACAATATTGGACACGTTTACCAAATGAAAGGCATGCCTGATTCGGCTATGATCTGTTTTGAAAAATCACTTGCACTTTACCGATCCATCGACAGTAAATCAGGGATTTGTCTGGTGCTTGGAGGAATTGCTCAGGTTCATTACCGCAAGAAAAACTATGCAGTTGCAAGAAAATATTTCGAGGAGTCGCTCGAGATAAGTACAAGTCTTGGTCTAAGAAATTTTGCCGAGCACAGCAGCATTCGTCTTGCACGCGTGGAAGCAGAAACAGGGAATTACAAAAAAGCATACGATTTACTAACCCTTCATCTTAGCTACCGCGATTCTTCCCAGGACGAAAAAAGCGATCGTCTCATTGAAGAAATGCAGGCACGTTTCAACATGGAAAAAAAAGAAGCGCAAATTGATTCATTGCGTCAGCAACAAATTCTAAACACATTTCAACTTAAAGCACAGGAAGAAGAAGCAACAAAAAGAAAATATCTGATCTACGGATTATTATTTATTGTTGTTCTCGTTGTGGTTTTCGGTTATTTCATTTACAAAGCCTACCTGCACAATAAGCAAACCAATAAACTTCTCACCTTACGCAACCAGGAAATTGCCCAGCAGAACAAAGAAATTAAGGACTCCATTCGTTATGCCAAACATATTCAGGAAGCTATACTTCCCAGTGATGAATGGTTTAAAAAATTATTTCCTGACTCCTTTGTTCTTTACAAACCGAAAGATATTGTAAGCGGTGATTTCTACTGGATTGAAGACTGCACGGATAAATTACTTATTGCTGCAGTAGATTGTACAGGTCATGGTGTGCCGGGTGCATTTATGAGCATTGTTGCGCACAATGGATTAACGATGGCTGTTAATGTCAACAAACTTACTCGTCCGGCCGAAATTCTTGATTATCTGACGCGACATGTCAATACGATACTTAGTCAGAACCTCGAATCGGCCACGGTTCGCGATGGTATGGATATTTCGTTGTGTTCGATCGATAAAAAAACAGGAATGGTTGAATATGCCGGTGCCAACAATCCCCTGATCATTGCACGCAAAGGCCAGCAGGAATTGTTCGAGATCAATGCCGATAAGCAACCTGTTGGGAATTTCTCTGGTGTTTCTATCCGTCCATTTACACACCATGAAGTAAGAGTAGAAAAGGGAGATGTCATTTATCTCTTTTCTGACGGATATGCTGATCAGTTTGGCGGTGAGAAAGGAAAAAAATTCAAGTATTCCCGATTCAAATCATTATTGAAGGAATTCAGCGGAAAATCCATGCAGGAACAGTTGCATTTGCTTAACACCCAATTTGAAAGGTGGAGAGGTGATCTGGAGCAGCTCGATGATGTATGTGTAGTGGGAATTCAATTCTAGACATTTATAGACGTGCGAATCAAGCTGATTTTCTCCCTTCGTTCGTTTGTATAGTTCAACAAATAGTTTATTTTTGATTAGCATTAACTTAAACCTGCCCGATGAGGAATTTTTTCCTTCTGTTTGTTCTGCTGCTTTCGCTTAGTTCTAAAGCCCAAATTGATATTGACCACACAGGATCTGATCCTTATTATGTGTTTATCGATTTTACCCAAAGCGTAGCCCAGTCGTTTACTCCAACTGTATCTGGCCGGCTCACGCAAATTGATTTAGACCTGGAAGCTGATTATTGTGTGGACAACCCTGTTCTATCCATTCATTTTGATTTACTTCAGGGATCCGGAACAGGCGGTCAACTTCTGGATTCTTTAACTTATTTTTGGAGTATTCCCATATCAAGAGCCATGCATGGGATTGCCTTTCCAAACATGCCGCAAGTATGCGCAGGGAATGTTTACACGATTGTAGCTACTATTCCAAATCAACCATTTTGTGATATTGGAGCTTCAACTTATCCCACAGTAAAATGGTTTTCTACCAATACAGACTCTTATCCAAATGGAAATTTATTTTCCAACGGGACTCCCATCCTTACAGAAGATCTTTATTTCAGAACATTTTACTACGACGCGTTTTCTGTTTCCTTTGCGCTCACTCCGAGCACCTGCCCCGGTATGAACGACGGAAGCATCACATCAACTCCTTCAGGCGGTATACCTCCTTATACCTATTCCTGGTCGCCAAGCGGAGGCAATCTTCAGAACCCCCACAACCTTGCGGCTGGCATATATAGCGTTATTGTAACAGATAGTTCAGGATGTACTTTTACTGAGAATAACCTAGAAGTCATTAATGTCAACTCCCCAATTAGCATCAACTTTATAACTGTTAATCATCCAACCTGCTTTGGTAGCTCGAATGGTCAAATCACTACGAGTGTTACCGGAGGAATACCTCCATACTCCTACTTATGGAATGGTACGATTTCGTCGCAGGATTTATCCAACATATCTCAAGGTTACTATGAACTTCAAGTAACCGATAGTTCCGGTTGCGTGGAAACAAATGGACAATCATTGATTGATCCATCTGAGATTGTGATCAATTTCTCAGGAACCTCACCCAATTGTCCTGGAGGCACCAATGGCTCCATCACTACCAGCATTACAGGAGGGGTGCCACCTTATAGTTATCAATGGACTCCGGGTATGCAAACAACTTCAGGAATTTCAGGGATATCGGCAGGAACCTATAGCCTTACCGTGATAGATTTCAATGGCTGCACGAAGATTGATTCGCACCAACTGATAGATGGCTCGTACTACATAGAAACAGGCGCAATGACTGTTCAGCCTGAAACATGCCTGCAATCAAACGGATCAATCACAGGGGTCTATGCGGTTACTTCCAACGGACCTGTAAACTACGTTTGGTCTGCTCCCAATACAAACAACAATTTGTTCAATGTTCCGGGTGGAAACTATCTGCTAACGGCAACCGATAATGCAGGATGTGTAGACACAGTAACCATCAATGTTCCCTCTCTTGGATTCGCCCTTTCAATGAACCATTCTTCAACCCCTGCTTCCTGTACAGGTATTTGCGATGGTTCTGCAACCGTTTCTGCCAATGGGGGCACTCCTCCCTATTCCTTTGTTTGGTCGAATGGTCAAACAGGATCTGTAGCAACAGGATTATGTGCCAATACGCATACTGTTACTGTTTCTGATGTAAACGGATGTTCCCGCTCAACTAACATTGGTATTGGTCAACCCGGTCCCTTCAATGTTGCTCCAACCTATACAGAAGCCACTTGCGGTGCTTCAGACGGTTCGATTTCACTTAGTGTTGTCGCCGGAGGAACCCCTCCTCATACCTTTTCATGGACAACCGGTGTTTCCGGATCATCCATAACAGGAGTTCCTGCCGGAAGCTATGGAGTAACCATAACCGATGCCAACAATTGTCAGAACTACCGTGTGTTCTCACTCAACAGCGCAAGTGGACCAAGTATTTCAACCGTACTAACCAACCCTACCTGTTTCGGATCATCCGATGGATCCATCGATCAAACGATCACCGGAGGAACTGCACCCATAAGCATTTTGTGGTCGACCGGACACACCGTTCCCGATCTGAACGCGATTCCTGAAGGCGTTTATGACGTGGAAATTTCCGATGCTTCCGGTTGCGTTATTTATAAAACTTACGAACTATTTGCACCCCCGGCGATTGAAATTTTCCCATCCCTCACTAACCCTTCCTGTGGTGTCCCCAATGGTGGAATAACGCTAAATGCTTCCGGCGGAACATCTCCTTACACCTATGTTTGGAGTGCAAATGCTGGTGGAGCTGTTACGCCTGCAGTATCGCCACTTTCGGCGGGAATTTATTCAGTAACAATTACGGATGTAAACGGATGTACACTCTCGCAATCGATAGGACTGAGTAACGATAATGGTCCAACTATTTCAACGGATGCGCTGATTCAGCCCAGTTGTCAGAATGATGATGGAGCCATTTTTATCACTGCATCGGGAGTACCCGGTCCCTTCAATTACAACTGGAGCGGCCTTCCTTATCCACAAAACATCCAGGCCGACCAAACTGATCTTGCACCGGGAATTTATAATCTCTCGGTTTTTGCACCAGGCGGATGTCAGTCGCATATGACCTATTCACTCACCGTAAACAACTCAAACGCTCAGGAAATCTGCCTGATCACTGTGGATTCCATCACGAATAAAAATGTTGTTGTTTGGGAGAAAACGGATGGTCTCGGTATTGCAGAATTCGAACTTTTCAGAGAGACAAGTGTCCCGGGTGTTTTTCTCAAAATTGCCACTATTCCTTACAACGATCTAAGTTCATTCAATGATAATGTAGCTTCCACCTCTTCACATGCCTGGAAATACAAGCTGGTTACCATCGACTCCTGCGGAATCTCTTCAAGCACTGTAGCCTCCCACAAAACCATTCACATGAATGCAGAACTTATTTCGGGAGGAACAGAAGTTGAATTGACATGGGATAATTACATTGGATTTTCGTATTCCGATGTAAACGTATTGCGCAATCATAACGGCACCGGATGGGTGGTGATTGCAACCTTACCTTCCACACAATTCACCTATACCGACAACAACCTTCCCACTAACGGCATACTTGAATACTCGGTAGAAGCAATTCCAACATCACCCTGTGTTGCAAGCCGTGCAATTAACCACAATACTACTCGCTCCAACAAGGGTTCTGTGGCTGCACCGGTAGGGATTTCTGAAAACGAAAAACTACAACACCTTAAGATTTTTCCAAATCCTACATCAGGAATTTTCCGAATAGAAGGCGTTTACTCAACTGAAGAAAACATCATTATTGAGGTTTTCGATATGACGGGAAGATGTGTTTATTCCAACTCAATTGTTACTGCCAACCAATCTATTCAATTGAATCTTTCCACTTACGAAAACGGTCTTTATTCTATTCGGATTTCAACTGTTTCAGCTAGTACAACGAAATCTTTAGTTATTCAAAAATAACTCTTTAAAATTTAGTAAAAACGGGGCTGCTTTTCAGCCCCGTTTTTTTTTATCTATTAGTTTACAATCATTTTTATCCGGAAGCCTCGTCTTGATGAAGCAGATTTGTTTTTGTCGTAATATTGCCTGACTGATATTTGTAAAAAATACCGGTGTCCTGCCAGCTTCCTCCTTTGATAATTCCTTCCTCAGCAACAAATTCCGCAACATTTCCTGCCATATTGTACATGCCGAAACCATTAGGCCAATACGAACGAACCGGAGCGGTAATATAGGTATCATCTAAAGGTGCGCCATCAAAAGCCGATGCTCCTGAAGAAACTGAACGGAAAACTTTTTTCCCATCACAACTATCAGGAATAATTGATGCTTCATTTATCTGCGAAAAATTGGCCAGATACTCTCCTTTTGCATTTCGAAGGTAATGTCCTCCCCATGGAAAAATTGCACTATTTATCCCGCTTGATGCCGCATTCATCCATTCTGCCTCGGTTGGTAATTCGAATAATACCTCTTTATGTTTCCTTTTGGGATCTGCATTATACCGTTCAGTGAGCCAAACGCAATACATTTTTGCTTGTTCATAGCTTATGCCAACAACCGGGTAGTTCCGATATGCAGGATGCCGTAAATAATGCTCAACAAAAGAATTCAAGTAAGCATGCTTTTCGATCCATACAGTAGTGTCAGGAATTGCTTTTCGTAAAGAATTAGTGTCTGCCCTTTTTACCAGATCGTATAAAAAACTAACACATTGGAAATTGCTTACTTCTGCTTCTTGCATGTAACAATTCTCAACCGTAAGCGCAGTTCTTTTTTCTCCTATTTTCTCTTGTGTTGGAGCCATTATTAAAGTTCCTCCCGGAATCCATTTCATCATCTTTTCGATGTAACTGGCATTGATGGTTTCCTGTTTGTTCTTGGACATGCTTTCCAAAGGAAGAACCAATAAAATAATTCCTGCAAGAATAATCTTCATGTTCGATTTGTTTGCTCTATAAGCAGAAAAACGCCTTCGGTTACAAACCCAATCCTCAGGGGGATAATGCCTTCTAAAGAGCCCTTCGGGCCGGAGCGGTCCAATTACACCATCTAAAAACCAATGCATTACCCTTAAATCACCAGTCTTAAAAATGGCATGTTTCGAGTAAAAAAAACATTTACATTTGACCCGCTAACTAGAAAAATTATGGCTACCAAAACTGTTGCAAAAAAGGCCTCTTCCAAGGCTTCTTCCAATGGCTCAGGTGTTCATGCGAAGATCAAGGCTTTCATGAGCATGGTGAGCGCGAAAAACCCCAACGAACCTGAGTTCCTTCAGGCCGTACAGGAGGTTGCAGAAACGGTGATTCCTTACATCGAGGCGAATCCCAAATACAACAAAGCGAAGATCCTCGAGCGTATTGCCGAGCCTGAGCGCGTGATTATGTTTCGTGTTCCCTGGATCGACGATAAGGGAGAATGGCAGATCAACCGCGGTTTCCGTATTCAGATGAATTCTGCAATCGGTCCCTACAAAGGCGGTATCCGTTTCCATCCTACAGTTAACCTTAGCGTATTGAAATTTCTTGCTTTCGAGCAGGTATTCAAGAATTCACTCACTACACTCCCAATGGGCGGTGGTAAAGGTGGTTCCGACTTCGATCCTAAAGGCAAATCAGATAATGAAATCATGCGTTTCTGCCAAAGCTTCATGACTGAGCTTGAGCGTCACATCGGTGCCGATACCGACGTTCCTGCAGGTGACATTGGAGTAGGTGGCCGCGAGGTAGGTTACATGTTTGGTCAGTATAAGCGTCTGCGTAACGAGTTTACCGGAGTACTTACCGGTAAGGGTATCACTTTCGGGGGATCGTTGATTCGTCCTGAAGCGACAGGATACGGTTGCGTATATTTTGCTGCAGAAATGCTCGCTACCAAAGGCAAGGATTTCAAAGGCAAAACGGTAGTCATTTCCGGTTCAGGAAACGTTGCTCAGTATGCAGCTGAAAAGTGCCTTCACCTTGGCGCAAAAGTGATCACCATGAGCGATTCTTCAGGTTATATCGTTGACAAAGACGGTATCGATGCGAAGAAACTGGCCTACATCATGGAACTTAAAAACGAAAAGCGTGCGCGTATCAGCGAGTACACAAAAAAATACAAGAGTGGTAAATTCGTTGCCGGAAAAACTCCATGGGCTGAGAAATGCGATATTGCACTTCCCTGCGCAACACAAAATGAATTGCACGGTAAAGATGCTGAAACACTTGTGAAAAACGGTTGTTACTGCGTTGCTGAAGGAGCTAACATGCCTTCTACCATCGATGCCATTAATCACTTTGTTGCCAAGAAGATTCTCTTTGCTCCCGGTAAAGCTTCCAATGCAGGAGGCGTAGCTACTTCAGGTCTCGAAATGAGCCAGAACTCACTTCGTCTTTCCTGGACCAAGGAAGAAGTTGATCAGCGTCTGCACAACATCATGAAAGGCATCCATGCTACCTGCGTGAAGTACGGTAAGGATGGTGACTTTGTGAACTACGTGAAAGGCGCAAACATCGGAGGCTTCGTTAAAGTTGCTGAAGCGATGATTGGTCAGGGTCATGTTTAATATTGGTTTTTCCCAATCTACAATAAAAAGCCCCCGCGATGCGGGGGCTTTTTTTATTATCTTGAAAAGCAAAACAATTTATCATGTTTCGATTTTTCTTTTTTTTCTTTTCAATCCTGTCTTTATCAGTAGGAGCCCAGAAAAAATTCGGGTGTCTGAATGAAAAGGGAGAGCTACTGTTTCGTATAGAAGCAGAACATGCCGCTGATTTTTCCGGAGGAATGGCACGGGTGCAAATGCTGAGCAACAATCAATGGCGATATGGATATATTGATACAACAGGCAAACTTGTTATTCAGCCTCAATTTGAAAAAGCATCTGATTTTCGTGACGGAGTAGCGTGGATCAAAGTACCGGGTGGCGATTTTCAAATGATAAACACAAACGGAAAAATCATTTCGAAAAAATCTTACAAGAAAGTTGGCATCTTTTTCGAAGGGATGTGCTCGGTATACGAAGGTCTCAATATGGGGTTTGTAAATAACTCCGGAGAAGAAATCATTCCCTGCAAATACGCAGGCGATCCCGCCTTTAGTGAGGGACTGGTATGTGTAACCCTCGCCGAGAGTGCAGTAGAGAGCTATGGGTTCCTCAACAAAAAAGGAGAAGTTGTAATTCCTTTTAAGTTTAAACAAGGTGGATTTTCAGGTTTCAGAAATGGTGAGGCCCGTGTACAGGTTAATGGTAAAACCTGCCTGATCAACACCAAAGGCGAAGTGGTTTTTACACCGAAACTCGCCACCAATATGGAGCATTTCACCAACGGATTAGCGCTTGCCTATACCAAACCCAACCGAAAGGGTTTTGGATTTTTCAATCGGGAGAATCAATGGGTGGTGAGACCGATCTATGATAACGCCACCAGTTTTGAAAATGGTTTTTCCATTGTTGAAATGAATGGTCAAAAAGGAGTGATTGACACCACCGGAAAGATCATCATTCCACTCAAATACCAAAGCATTTATGCCAACGCAATTACAGATGGTTATTTTGCCTGTGAGCAAGGGAATAAACGTGAATACCTCAACGCAAAAGGACTGCCGGTAACAACAGTTGCCGTGGATTATTTATTATCCGCTAAAGGTCATTTGCTGATGCCGTACAAGTCGAGTGAAAACGGAAAAATGGGTTACCTGAACCGGAATGGAGAAATAATAATTAAAGCAGATTACGAAAAAGCAGCCTCCTTTAGTGAAGGAAAAGCATGGGTAATAATTTAATCAGTGTTTAATCAAGAAGGATGTTACCCTCAGGAAAAACCCAGCCTTCTCCTTACAACGCTTAACATGAGCCTTGAGTTCGGAGATATTTTTATCGTTGAGTGAAAGAGCAATTGCCTTGCGATAAAATTTTATGGCCTTACGGTATTCCCCACGCAATTCGTAGAGCGAACCATACTCATCGTAAACCATACTCTTGTTAATGCTATCGAGAACAAGGGCCTTGTTTAGTATGCTCTCCAATTCATCCAGACGACCTGTATCACGGAGTAAATAAGCGTAATTCAGATACGTATGTGGAAAGGAAGGATCGAATTTAAGTGCGAGTTTATAGTGCCTTTCTGCTGTTGCAAAATCTGAAAAGCGGTTTTTATACAACCATCCCATGTGATTATGCGCCTTTCCAAATGATGGCTCTTCACGAAGGATGTCTTCAAGCAAGCGCTTTCCTTCAGCAAGATTACCCTCATCCAATGCTCTGTCGGCCTCCAGAAAAAGTTCTTCTACGTATGAAATTGTATCCACAGTGCTTGTTCTTAGTATTAACCAGAAGACGAAGTCCGCCATTCAGGTTGCCTCAATTTACGGAAATTCCTACAATTCCCCATCTTTGCATTGAAAATGGGATTGATCCTTTGCATAGAAACATCAACAAAAGCCTGCTCCACAGCACTTTGCCGTGATGGTTCGATCATTGCCTCCGAATTCCTTTTTACTGGTGAATACCTCCATGCAGAAAGCCT
>JBKBUQ010000008.1:0-40168 GCA_046289975.1 Flavobacteriales bacterium
GTGAACTATTGTTGTAGGCAAGAGAAAAAGGATAAAGCGTATTCCCTGTTAAAGTATTCAGAGGGAAGTCATATACTAGTTTTGTAGAACCTGTAACTTCCTTGGCGCCGTCGTTAATGTTAAGATTTAGACGGTATTCGTAATTCTGATTGAGTGTGGCAATGAAGTAATACATGGTTTGCTCCGGATAATAAAAGGCACCGGAATCGCGATTGGTAATTGTTGTGTCCTGAAGTGGGTAACTCGCAACAAGGGTTCCACTATTCCAGGCTTCAACATTACCTGAAACCAAGGCGTATTCTGAAGAGTCTTTTATTGCGGCATAATCGTATGCGTTTCCGGTACCCAAAAAGGATTTGTTCACCTTGATGAAATGAATGCTTTCGTTTTTGTCAAGCAATCCAAATACAATGGTGTTATCCTTGTATGGGCCAATAATGTCAAAATCGGTTGAACAAGAGCTGAGCAGCGCAAGAGATACACTAAATGCAACGAAAAGTTTTTTCATAAGACTTCAAAAATACCAAAAAAAGAACATAGAAAGCGTACCGTTCCCCGTTCCAGTTTATCCGTTGATCAGAGGTCCCCTGAGTTTGTTTGATGATTTTTATCCTAACTTTGACAAAAACAAGAATTTATGTCGGCATCGGCAAAGGAAATAAAGAGGGTTACCACGCATGTTCTTCAAGAAATGAAGAACAGAGGGGAAAAAATCTCTATGCTAACGGCGTACGATTATTCCATGGCCAGAATTGTAGATGTCTCCGGTATTGATATTATTCTGGTAGGAGATTCAGCTTCGAATGTAATGGCAGGGCATGAAACAACCCTTCCAATTACACTTGATCAAATGATTTATCATGCTTCGTCGGTTGTACGGGCAATACACCGTTGTTTGGTGGTTGTGGATTTACCATTTGGATCTTATCAAGGTAATTCAAAAGAGGCACTAAATTCTGCAATTCGCATAATGAAAGAATCGGGTGCTCATGCCGTGAAGCTTGAAGGTGGACGAGAAATTAAGGAATCGGTTGAACGGATTCTCACTGCCGGAATTCCGGTAATGGGGCATTTGGGACTCACACCTCAATCCATCTATAAATTCGGTACTTACGTTGTGCGCGCTAAGGAGGAAGAAGAAGCAGATCGGCTGATCCAAGATGCTCATTTATTGGCGGAGTCTGGTTGTTTTGCTATCGTTTTGGAAAAAATTCCTGCTAAACTCGCATCAAGAGTGGCAAAAGAAGTAAAAGTTCCAATTATTGGTATCGGGGCAGGACAAGGGGTTGATGGTCAGGTTCTTGTTGTTCACGATATGCTTGGTATCAATAATGAGTTTCAACCTCGATTTTTACGGAAATATGCGGATCTGAACCAGATTATTGGTGATGCCGTGAAACAGTATATTGTTGACGTAAAGGCCAAAGATTTTCCAAACGAAAAGGAATCGTATTAGAATTGGAATTGCAGGTTATTTTTGAAGACAATCACCTTATTGCGGTAAACAAGCGATCAGGAGATATTGTGCAGGGAGATAAGACGGGTGATGTGCCCTTGTCTGAAGTAATTAAGGACTACCTGAAAGTCAAATACGATAAACCCGGGAATGTTTTTTGCGGTGTGATTCACCGAATTGATCGTCCGGTTACCGGTGTTGTTTTGTTTGCTAAAACAAGCAAGGCTTTGAGCCGAATGTCGGAACAGTTTAGAGACAAGCAGGTAAAAAAAACCTATTGGGCAATTGTAAAAAATAAACCTGCTTCAGAAAAAGGAAATTTGGTTCATTACCTGCTAAAAGATGAACGAACTAATAAATCCAAAGCATTTTTAAAGGAGGTAAAGGATGCAAAGTTTTCGGAATTGAATTTTAAACTGATCGCATCCGGCGAACGTTATCATTTATTGGAGGTGGATCCACTTACCGGGCGTCATCACCAAATTCGGGCTCAACTTTCTGCAATGGGTTGCCCCATAAAAGGCGATCTTAAATACGGGTCGGAACGCAGTAATCCAGATGGTTCAATATCATTACATGCCCGAAGAATTGAATTTGTTCATCCCGTTACCGGAGAACAACAAATAATAGAAGCTACCGTTCCTGATGACAGATTATGGAAGGATTTGGAAATAATGGCAAGTGCAGGTTGATCTTCACCTTGTTGTTGGGTTTAAACGCCCAATTCGGTCTGACTCAATCATCTTTTTTGAACTATTTCAGAATTAGCAACCGTGCAAATACAGTGTTGTTATCCTGGGAAATCAGTTCCGGTAATACTTGCAATGGAACAAGCATTTTGCGGGGTGTAGATTCCTTGCAGATGAATGAAATAGCTGCCATTGATGGTTTATGTGGGGATCCCGGATTTGCGGTCTCCTATAGCTTTACCGATTCCTTCCCTCCACTGGGACAAAAGGTATTCTACAAAATTGATTTTGGTGGATTGGGTTTAAGTAAATTGCTTGAAACCGTCGTCTACGATTTAACCCCGGGGTATTCTGTTTTATATGAAAACGATGGTTTTAGGGTCGTCTTTGCTAATGTTTCCGGTAGTAATACGCCCTTTACCTTATTCGATCTGACCGGACGTACAATTATAAAAAGTTCAACAAATCAGGGTTCTTTTTTTGTTTCCTATAGTCAATTATCCACCGGAGTAGTTGTATTTGCCGTGGAATTGTCTGAGGGAAAGTCGATTCGGGGAAAAATTGCGATTTCCCGATAAATCCAATTTTAAAGAAATTTTCATCGAAGGATTCTTAGGAATCATAGAGACTTTCCAAAAAAGTGTCTAAGTATGCCCGGAAACCAGTTTTTTTTCATATATATTAGTAGAGTAATTGTGAGTTTAGACAGTCAAGGAGAAAAACAGTAAATGGAAACAATCGAAATATCCCCCAAAAGTGCATTGCAGAAGTTTTTTGGCTTCAGTAAATTTAAGGGGCATCAGGAAGCTATAATTAAGAACCTGCTTGCAGGAAATCATTCGTTTGTGATTATGCCTACAGGTGGAGGTAAATCATTATGCTATCAATTACCTGCTTTAATGATGGAAGGGACAGCTGTTGTTGTTTCTCCGCTTATTGCATTAATGAAGAATCAGGTTGATTCAATACGGACCTTTGGAAGTGATGACAGTGTAGCTCACTTTTTAAATTCTTCCCTTAGTAAGGCGGAGATTTTAAAAGTGAAAAAAAACATAATGGAAGGCCGTACCAAGCTTCTTTATGTGGCGCCTGAATCGTTAACGAAACAAGAAAACATTGATTTTCTCACAACGATAAAAGTTTCTTTTTTCGCTATCGATGAGGCACATTGTATTTCCGAATGGGGACATGATTTTCGTCCGGAATACCGTAAGCTGCGACCGATGATTGATCGTGTTGGTGAAAATGTACCCATTATTGCACTCACTGCAACTGCAACGCCGAAAGTTCAGCTGGATATTCAGAAAAACCTGGGTATGCAGGACGCAACTTTGTTTAAGGCTTCATTTAACCGAGATAATCTTTTTTATGAAGTTCGTCCAAAGCGCGATGTTGTAAAGGAGATTGTACGTTTTATTAAGACCAAGCAAGGCAAATCCGGGATTGTATATTGTTTGTCCCGTAAAAAAGTTGAAGAGCTTGCTGAGGTACTTCGTGTAAATGGAATCAAGGCATTGCCCTATCATGCAGGGTTGGATGCTTCAACGCGTGCTAAACATCAGGATATGTTCCTCATGGAGGACGCGGATGTTATTGTGGCAACGATTGCATTTGGAATGGGTATTGATAAACCGGATGTGCGCTATGTAATTCACCACGATATTCCAAAATCACTTGAATCGTATTATCAGGAAACAGGACGTGGCGGACGAGATGGTGGAGAGGGCCATTGCCTTGCATTCTATAGTTACAAGGATGTAGAGAAATTAGAAAAATTTCTCAATGGAAAGCACGTTTCTGAAATTGAAATCGGCAAGCAACTTTTACATGAAATCGTTTCTTTTGCGGAAACTTCAATGTGTAGGAGAAAATATTTATTACACTATTTTGGCGAAGGGTTTCAAGAAGATGATTGCGGAAAGATGTGCGACAATTGTCGCAATCCACGCGAAAAAACGGAAGGTAAAGATGAGGTAGCTCTTCTGCTCGAAGCAATTCTTGAAACGAAAGAAAAACACAAGCCTTCGCATATTGTAAGTATCTTACTGGGTGAACTTACCTCTGATGTACGGACTTACAAGCATAATAAGCTTGAGGTTTTTGGAAAAGGATCTGAAAATTCAGATCGTTTCTGGAATGCCGTTGTTCGTCAAACCCTAGTTGCCGGGTTGATTCGAAAGGATATTGAAACTTACGGTGTTTTGTTTGTTACCGATAAAGGACGAGAATTCCTGGAGAATCCAACATCCTTTATGGTGCTTCGTGAGCACGATTACGAAGGCGATAACTCAGACGATGATGATGATATCATTACATCAAAAGGTGGAGGGGCCGGTTTCGATGAGCAGCTTTTCCTGATGCTAAAAGATTTGCGCAAAACAATAGCAAAGCAAAAGAATGTACCTCCTTTCGTAGTTTTCCAGGACCCTTCATTGGAGGACATGGCGGTACAGTATCCTATTAATATCAAAGAACTCAATAACATTACAGGTGTGGGTCCGGGGAAAGCGGATCGCTTTGGTCAGCCTTTTGTCGATCTGATTTCCCGATATGTTGAGGAAAACAATATTGAGCGTCCCGATGACCTTGTAATTCGATCCGTTGCCAATAAGTCGGCGGCAAAGGTTCAGATTATTCAGAATATTGACCGTAGATTACCTCTAGAGGCAATTGGAAAGGCACAAGGAAAGAATGTTGATGAGGTGATCACTGAACTTGAAACAATAGTCTCATCTGGAACCCGGGTAAATATAAATTACGTGATTGAGGATTTGCTGGATGAAGACAACCAGGAAGAAATATTCGACTACTTTATGGGTGCTGATTCGGATTCAATTGTTGATGCCTACAAGGAGTTTGACGGTGCTTACTCTGAAGAGGAATTACGTTTGATGCGAATAAAATTCATGAGTGAGATTGCAAATTAGTGGATTGGGTTTGTTTTTATTGTTTGGATTGGTTTATCTTTAACCACCTAAACTAAAACCTAAAATCATGAGAAAAGTATTGTTTTCTTTTGTCGCTCTTCTGTTCCTTGCAGCATGTGGCGGCGGACCAAAAATCGAAGGAAGCTGGAGCCTTGAAGCGGTATCCGGAGAAGAATTATCTGAGTCTGAAAAGGCTATGGTATTTACATTCAATGAAGATGGATCATTGGTAATGAGCAATGGCGAGCGCGAAGAAAAAGGCAGCTGGGCATGGTCTGAAGATAAAAAAGACATCATCCTGAAGAATCCAAACCGTGATGGTGAAGAGAAAATGGAAGGTGTTACAATCGACGGTGATGTAGTGAAATTCAAGTCACGCAGCGACGAAATTACACTTAAGAGAAAGAAATAATTTTCATTTTCAGTATAGGAAAAACCCGGAGAAATCCGGGTTTTTTTGTTTTTAATGGTTCGGTTCATAGCTATTGTTCGTATGGCTTTGAACAAAGCCACTATAACTATAAACTAATAAAATTCCGGATCGTCCCTGAATGCTTAAGACCCAATTCGGCAGATTCCAGTTTTCAAAGTGAAGACCCGTTTGAATAACATTAGCAATCCAGAATCCCGCCTAAATAACTTCATTCGGGCAGGCATGCCGGGATGATTTTGTCAAACTGGGAATCGGCACGGATAATCGAAGTAGATGAAGATATGATAGCAATACACTAAATTTTTTCCAAAAATCCGTTTACAGTAAAGTGAAAGGCCATTGCGAAATAAAAAAGGCTCGAAGACGAGTCTTCAAGCCTTTCTACTTCACTGTACCCGAGGCCGGACTCGAACCGGCACGGACATTTCTGCCCAAGGGATTTTAAGTCCCTCGTGTCTACCATTTCACCACTCGGGCTCCAACAAAAAAACCTCCCTTTAATGAGAGGTTTGAGCGGGAAACGAGACTCGAACTCGCGACCCCGACCTTGGCAAGGTCGTGCTCTACCAACTGAGCTATTCCCGCTTGGGTTTTTGGTTTTTTTGAAATTGAAAATGCTTCAATCACCCGGAAACACTACCAACTGTGCTGATTCCGATTTTCCCGCCGGAGCTTACCCGAACATGGATTGCAAAAATAGTAAATATTCCATTTGCCCAAAATTTTTTTGTTTTGACGCTAACCCCTTTATTTACAATAGATTTTAATACTCTGATTATGGATAGGCGTAAATTGAACAAGGTAATGGCAGGTTACCACATTTTGATGATAATTTCCAATGCAGACGGAGAGTTTTCTCCCGAAGAAGGAATTCAAATGGTAGATTACATGTCGGATAGTTTCCCATTCGATGTAAGTCTCGATAATGAATTGGACGAACTGCTGAAATTAAAGCGTGAGGACTATTTCACTCATTTTGTAAACGCGATGGATGATTTTTATATCGACTCAACTGCAGAGGAACGCTCGAAATTTTTAAATAATGCAGTAAAAATGGTCATGGCAGATAAAAAGATAACCTCCGAAGAGAGTATGTATCTGCGGGAGATATTCAATGCCTGGGAACCAGAAACTGAAATCTAACCCCCAATTAGTTTTTTAATTTCATTTAGTTTCATCAATGCTTCAACCGGAGTTAAAGTATTAATATCCGTTTGCTGAATTTCGTCTTTTATCTGTGAAAGTACGGGGTCGTCAAGCTGAAAAAAACTTAATTGCATTGCATCCTTTTCTCCCGGTAATCCTTGAATAGTTGTGCCTTCGGAATTTCCTGCATCGGTACGCGTTTCTTCGAGTCGGTGCAGGATTTCGTTTGCACGGTTTACAACTTTAGAGGGCATTCCTGCCAGTTTTGCAACGTGAATACCGAAACTGTGTTCGCTGCCTCCTGCAATCAGTTTACGTAAAAACAATATTTTGTTTCCTGTTTCCTTGACAGAAACGTTGAAGTTTTTAATACGCGGATATTGCCGCTCCATTTCATTCAGTTCATGATAATGGGTGGCAAATAAAGTCTTGGGTTTTGACTTTCCATTTTCATGTAAATACTCTGCAATTGCCCATGCAATACTGATGCCGTCGTAAGTACTTGTTCCGCGACCAATTTCATCTAAAAGAATCAGACTCCTTTGTGATATGTTATTCAGAATGCTGGCGGTTTCATTCATTTCTACCATGAATGTGGATTCTCCTGACGATAAATTATCAGAAGCTCCAACTCGTGTAAATACTTTGTCAACGATTCCAATTTGCGCGTGTTGTGCCGGAACAAAACTGCCCATTTGCGCCATTAAAACAATAAGAGCTGTTTGCCTAAGTATGGCAGATTTACCTGACATATTCGGTCCGGTGATCATAATAATTTGTTGCTGGTCATTATCCAGATAAAGGTCGTTCGGAATGTAGGATGTTCCTTCAGGCAATGCTTTTTCAATAACCGGATGTCTTCCGTTTTTTATGGATAGAACATATCCTTCATTGATCTCGGGACGTGTATAATTGTTCTGTATTGCAGTTCGTGCATAACTCTGGAAAACGTCGAGTTGTGCCAATAAAAAGGCATTGTGTTGAATGGGTAAAATAAACGATGCCAGTGCGGAAATAAGGTCGTTGAACAAGCGTGATTCAAGTGCAAAAATCTTTTCTTCTGCGCCTAGAATTTTTGTTTCGTATTCCTTCAGTTCTTCTGTAATATATCTTTCAGCATTTGTTAGCGTCTGTTTTCGAATCCATTCCGATGGCACTTTGTCTTTATGCGAATTAGTCACTTCGAGGTAATATCCAAATACATTATTAAATGCAACCTTGAGTGATGGGATTCCAGTTTTCTCAGCCTCTCTTTGTTGTATTTTCAGTAGGTAATCTTTTCCTGAATACATCAATTCCCTGAGTTCATCCAGTTCAGAATTGACTCCCTTTCGGATCACTTGTCCTTTTCCGATAGCCATTGGAGCTTCAGGATCCAACTCTTGTTCAATTCGTTCACGGATGCTGTCGCAGGGGTTGATTTGTTCACCAATGGTTTTTAGTGCTTTTACCTCGCTTTTACTGCAAAATTCTTTCAATGGTAAAAGAACTTGTAAAGCTTTAAAGAGATGATTGAGTTCTCTGGGAGTGATTTTCCCAACGGCTACTTTGGAAATGAGTCGTTCAAGATCTCCAATTCCTTGCAAATTGTGTTGAAGGAAATCCAAAGAATCATCATTTTTTACCAGGGCATCCACAACTTCCAAACGTTGATCGATAACGGCTTTTTCCTTTAGTGGCAACACCATCCACCTTTTGAGTAACCGACCACCCATAGGAGTAAGTGTTTGATCAAGGATATCAATCAGTGTGCGTGCATTTTCATTTGGTGAAAACAGTAATTCCAGATTTCGGATGGTGAAACGATCAAGCCATACATATTTATCTTCCTCTATTCTTGAAAGCGAAGTAATATGGGCTGTTTTATCATGTGCAGTATCTGCAAGGTAATGCAATGCTGCTCCGGCGGCAATTATTGCATGATCCAGGTTTTCAACTCCGAATCCTTTGAGCGAGTGAGTCCCAAAATGCCTGAGCAAGACTTCATTTGCAAAATCGGGAGCAAACACCCAGTCTTCCATACGGTAGGTGTAAAATCGGTCGCCGAATTTTTCTTGAAACACCTTATGAAATTGCTTTTGATAGAGTACTTCACTGGGTTGAAAGCTTTGAAGCAGTTTATCGGCATAATCTTTATTTCCCTGAGCAATTAAAAATTCTCCTGTCGACACATCCAGAAAACAAATTCCTGTTTGTTCTCCGGAAAAATGTACAGCAGCGAGGAAGTTATTGCGTTTATTCTCCAATACCTTTTCATTGTACGAAACCCCTGGAGTAACTAGTTCTGTAACGCCTCTTTTTACAATACCCTTTACCATTTTTGGGTCTTCAAGCTGATCGCAAATGGCAACACGGTAACCGGCACGTACCAATCGAGGTAGATAATTGTCAAGAGAGTGATGAGGAAAGCCCGCCAGCTCCATTTCTCCTGAAGATCCGTTATGACGCTTGGTTAGAATTATCCCCAATATTCTGGAAGCGGTAATTGCATCTTGTCCGAAAGTTTCGTAAAAATCCCCCACGCGAAACAATAACAATGCATCAGGATATTTCGCCTTGATACTGTTGTATTGTTTCATTAAGGGGGTTTCCCCTTTCGGTTCCTGAGATTTTTTGACAGACATTTTTTAAAATAAGGATACGAATGTAAAATACCCCTTTCAGGTAGAGCTAATTATTCGTATTGATTTTTCAATAATTTTTAACACCATTGTACCTCTTCATTATGATTTTAGGGTTATATTTAGTGCTAAATCATATTTTTTACCTATGCGATTCATTGTTTTCACTCTTATTATTACAATTTTCTTTGTTAAGCAAGGATTTTCCCAGAAACCATCAGAACCGGTTAATTCCGGTGCAATGCTAAAAAAGGGCATCAAACTCCACGATGACAAGGATTTTTCCGGTGCGTTGGAGTTTTATGAAAAGATTCCCAGAAATGATACCAATTACCTGTTGGGCCTTTATGAACGTTCACTTTCATTAAATGCACTTAAGCGTTACGAAGAATCTGCTGAGGTGGCAAGAATGGGGTTGAAGTATAAAAGCGAATACGACAGCGATTTTTATGTTTCATTAGGAAGTTCGCTGGATGAACTGGATAAAAAGGAAGAAGCTATTGAGGCCTACACGGAAGGTATAAAACGCTTTCCATACAACAATATGCTTTATTTCAATCGTGCGGTAACCTATCGCAAAATGGAGAAGCATCAGGAAGCTGTTGATGATATCAGATCTTCTATCCGTTTGAATCCTCTGCATGCATCATCACATTATTTCCTTGGCTTAGCTGCCTTTGAAGAAGACAAAGTGATTGAATGTTTACTGGCGTATAATACATTTCTTCTTTTAGAACCACTTTCAGATCGTTCCAGGAATGTGGTATCCGTATTGGATGGATTGAACAAGGATAAAAGTGAAATGACACCTAAAGGAATTAAACTTTCTCCTTCAGGGGATGATTTTTCTGAAATAGAAGAGTTGATGAGGAACAGGGTTTTTTCCAGTAAAAACTTCAAAGTGCCTGTCAAACTGGATTTCTTTTTTGTTAAACAGAATTATCTCTTGTTTCAGCAGCTGGCTGAAAAGGAAGCACGATACCAAAAGGGCTTTTTTTGTGAAACGTATGTTCCGTTTTTCATCAGCTTGTACAAGAATGGCTGGTTCGATGAGTACACCTACCTGGAGTTAATTACTGTTGCAGATCAGTCAAGTGATATTGCTAAGGCTATTAAGAAGAAAATGTCTGCTATAAAGAAGTTTATTGACTGGGGGCATGCAGAATTTCGTTTAAAAGCAACTAACCACCGTGTCGAATGGAATGGGAAGGAGCAGGCGGTTCGTCATTGGTATTACGGCGATCGTTATTTGCAGTCTATTGGTGCGACAGATCCTACCGGTACCAAAGCTGTTGGTTATTGGGAAAACTTTCATTCTTTTGGTTGCTTGTCTGAGCAGATTAACTACGACGCAAAAGGGAATCGTCAAGGTTTGTATAAGAGTTACTATTCTACCGGAGAATTGTATAGGGAGATCACATATGTAGATGGAAAGGCTGATGGATACATTAAGGAATATTTTAAAAATGGGAAAATCAGTTTTCATAACGAATTAAAAAACGATACACGCCACGGTGCAGCAAAAGATTATTTTCTTGACGGAACAATCCAGGGAGAGTACCAGTATGTGGATGGAAAAAAGAACGGGAAGAGTGTTATTTACTATAAGTCCAATGCCGTTCGATATGAGGTCGATTATAAGGATGATAAATACTCAGGAAAGATTAAAGAGTATTATCCCTCCGGAGAACTGAAATATGAAGGTGAATATGTGAACGGGGAGGTGTCAGGTAACGTTGTGAATTATTTCCGGGATGGAAAGGTTGAGTCAAAATATGTTTACCTCAATGGAAAGGGCAATGGTCCATTTGAAACGTTTTACGAAAATGGAAAGACAAGAAGCAAAGGCACCATGAAAAATGGAAAGCGTTCCGGAAAATGCACCTCATGGTTTGAAAACGGTCAGATCAATGAAGAAGAAGAATTTGATGATGACGGAAAAGGCAATGGAATTCAGAAAGAGTACGACGAGGATGGAAAACTGATTGTAGAAACAGAACTGAAGAAAGGCAATCTGGTAGCTTACAAATACTTTGATAAAAGTGGAAAAGTGCTTTCTGAGGGTAGAGAAGAAAAGGGGAAAATGCTTTTCAAGGGATATTATGCTTCCGGCGAGATGTTCTCCAAAGGCGATGTGGTAAAAGGAAATCGTGATGGTATCTGGAGTTATTATACGCATCAAGGAGTGTTGTACAAAGAAGAAGTTTACAAGGAATCACAGATTACAGAACGTCGTTTGCTTTTCCCAAACGGAGTAATTAAAGAGATGATCAGGTATAAGGACGGTATGGAAGAAGGGGCATACGAACAATGGTACTTCAATGGAAAGTATGCTTCCACGGGATGGTTTAACAATGGTGAACGGAACGGTTATTGGCACTCTTATAATGCAGATGGAACAATCAGTTCTACTGCCTATTATATCAACGGCACACCGTATGGACCACAGGTCGACTACTCTGTTTCGGGAATGGTTTCTGCAGAAAATTATTCTGATCTTGAAGGAAATGACATTCGTTGGGTGTTTTATGACACCACCGGTAAGGTAATTGATGATGTTGATTTTTCATCGACCACAGGAGAACTTGTACGACGCTATTCCGGAGGTGCAGTTCATTTTAAGGGGAATTATAAAAATGATTGGGGACACGGAAAATTCACCTGGTATTATTTTAATGGGAAAGTGGAGACAGAAGGGCAGTTTGAATACGGTAAAAGAACAGGGAAATGGACATCCCAGCATTTCAATGGTGCTAAATTTTATGACGGCTATTACAAAGAAGGAAATCGCGACAGCACATGGACTTATTACTATGAGAATGGTAAAACGGACAGGGTGAGTTTTTACACAAAAGGAGACAAGACTGGAGAGTGGCTGGAATATTATGAAAACGGACAACTGGCTTCAAAGAAGAATTACTGGAGAGATTACCGTCATGGAGCCAGTTCATACTTTTCGGAAGATGGTCAGCTAAGAATGATCAAAAACTTTTCGTACGGGAAAGTAGTTTCCTACTCGTATATGATGGCCGATGGGAAAATGTCGCCTGAAAAGGTTGTTGATGGCGGTAAGAACACAATTGTGGCCTATTACAAAAACGGAAATAAGTCAGAAGAATTTTCAATGGATAAATTTGAACTTGAGGGAAAATATGTGATCTATCATCCTAATGGCCAGTTTTATGAACGTTCAGAGTATAAAGGCGGTTTTCAGGAGGGAATGCAGGAAACATTCAATGCAAACGGTAAGTTAAGATCCAGTGAGAATTACCTTAATGACGAGTTGCACGGTTTATGTGTTTACTATGATGCTGCAGGAAATATTTCTGAAGAGCTGAATTATAAATATGGGGAGCTTCATGGAGTTGCCAAATATTATGAAAAAGGAAAATTAGTGAAAACCCGGATGTATTATGATGATCAAATTTATTCGGAGGAACATGTCAAATAAATCTTTGCTATTATTCTTGCTGCTGTGTATTTGTACACCGGTTCTTGCCCAACAAAAGATCGCACCACAGGTTGAATTTGACCGTGTAAAAGCTAAGTATTCTGATGTTTCGATTGTTTGTTTATCGAAATCCGAAAGGTCTTCAGTTGAATACATCAAGGGAGAATTAAAAGTTGTATCGCAGGTTAGCAGGGAAAATATGTTTCTTGACGAAAACGGCAGCTTTTATAATACTGCGGTTGTTCCGAGTTCGCATTTTTTTCAGGCGGATGGAATTGATGCAAGGTCATTGGTGCCCAACGGAAAATCCTACAAGGCGGTTAAAGCAGGAGTGGCGGAGAAATCCGATCATATGAGTGGAAGTATTTTTCATGATGATTTGGTTCTCTACAACGTGTCTTTTCCGGATGCAAGTAAAGGGTCCAAATCGATTCTCAAATACCGTGAGGTAATAACAGAACCACACTTTTTCGGGAATTATTATTTCGATGCTCCTGGAATGCCTACCGAAAATTCGCGATTTGAAGTGATTCTTCCAACCGGATTTGAACTTGCATATGCTTATTATAACCTGGATAGTACGAAGTTGTCCTACACAGTTACAACAATGAAGACCGGCAAGGTTCAGCATGTGTGGGAGATGAGAGATATTCCTGAAACAAAACGTGAATCACGAGCCCCGGGGTATAAGCACCTGTCTCCTCATGTTGTTGTTTACCTTAAGTCAATTACGACAAAATCCGGTAAGCGTGAAAACTATTTAAGCGATTACAAAGATCTTCACAGATGGTATTACGATTTTGTGCGAAATGTCAATAAGCAGGGCAGTTCTTCGCTGGATTCGCTATCGATTGCAATAACTAAAGAGGCTAGGACAGAAAAAGAAAAGATACAGAATGTGTTTTATTGGGTTCAGGATAATATTAAATACATCGCTTTTGAAGATGGATTAGGGGGATTTGTTCCCAGGAACGCAAAAGATATTTATGAAAAGCGATATGGCGATTGTAAAGACATGACGAGCATCATGCATTATATGCTAAAGCAAGCAGGAGTTCCAACGTATATGACATGGATAGGAACACGCGAACTTCCCTATTCGTATCTCAGTTTGCCTACTCCTTTTAATGATAACCACATGATCCTGGCGTGGCAGGATGGCGACAATTGGAGCTTTATTGATGGTACAAGTTCATTTAATGAAATGGGAATGCCGTCTTCATTCATACAGGGGAAGGAAGCAATGATTCATATTGATTCCACAAAATGTATTATTGCAAATGTGCCGGTTGTAGATCCCCAAAAAAACAGTGTTGCAGATACGCTTGAAGTAACTATGCTGAAAGGGGTTTTATTTGGACGAGGTGCTGCCTGGTACGATGGGTATTATAAGCAAAGTTTAAATAGAAACATTACCAGTATGACCAAGGAAGAAACCTGGAAATACTGCACAGCACTTTTGGAAAAAGGAAATAATAAATTTGCCTTGGATTCACTCTTTATTCAGAATAAGGGAAACAGGGAATTGCCATTGGTGGTAAATTATAAATTCAATGTCCGAGATTATGTGTATTTAAATGGTGATGAGGCATATGTTAATTTACATTTGGATAAAGATTACCTCGATGATTATTTGGATTCAAAACGCAAAACTCCCTTGGATCAGAATTTTACTTTTCAGCACAATTGGCACTATAAATTTTATATCCCCGAAGGTTATTCAGTGATTCGTATTCCTGAGAATGTCTTAGTCGAATATGATTTGTTTTCTTTTCGCTTAAACTATTCTTTAAAGGGGAATAGAATTGAATCTGATTTTCAGTATACCAACAAATTTATGATGTTGGGTCTGGAACGTTTCACTGATTGGAACACAATGATGACTAAACTAAATGCGGCGTTTAAACAAACCATCGTATTAAAGCAAATAGCAACCTCAAAATAATTCTTATGCGTTTAATTATTGTATTAATTTCTCTTTTAACTATTTCTGCCTTTAATGCCAATTCTCAGGATTTGCTTTATAAAAAATATGATTGGGCAAAGAATCCATCACCCGAAAAAGTGGATCTGTCTGATACGAGTGATCTTGAAATAGTAATATTTGAAAAACGTGCGGTCGAATTTAATTTTGACCCTAAAAGCGGGGAACTATTTGAATACTATCTTTTTCATCAACGCGTAAAAGTTGTTTCTGACGATGCAATTGAAAAAAATAATAAGATTTATCTTCCTCTTAATAGTTCAACAGAGGTTCTTTCGCTCAAGGCAAGGACAATTAGTCCTGAAGGAAAAATTAAAGAACACGGAATTTCCGATGTGATTGAATCGAAAGATGAAAAAACGAACCGAACGATGAAATATTTTGCATTGGAGGGAGTAGAAAAGGGTAGTGAAATAGAGCAATTGATTATGCTTAAACGTTCTCCCAGAATTACAGGGAATGGCTATACTTTTCAAGGTTCGGTTAAAAAAATGAAAATAGAATTTGAACTGATAACACCTAAGTTCCTACCGTTTCGTATTAAAAGTTTAAATGGTTTTCCGGACATGGAAATCGACAGCACAGTAAACGACAGAATTCTTTATAAAGCGTCTTTTAAAGACATGCCCATTTTAAAGGATGAAAAATTTGCATCCTACGACCCTCATAAAATGGGGGTGGTTTTTAAGTTGCATGCGAATAAAAACACAGGCGCAACAAACCTTTTTAACTTTTCGAAAGTTTGTGAAACAATCTACCAAAATGTTTACGCCGACTACGATAAAGGGAAGAAGTCAGTTGCTAAATTTGTAAAGAAGATTGGATTGAAGCCTGAAGATTCAGAACTTGATAAAATTCATAAGGTTGAGAATTATATAAAAGCAAATACACTTATTCTAGATATTGATATTCCTTCCTGGAGTGAAGTAAAATCCATTCTTAGTAGTTCAATTACTCTTGATAACAAAAAGAAGAAAATGATTGCCTCGAATGTGGGTATTATGCGGGTATTTGCATACATCTATACATTTCTTGGAATAGATCATCAAGTGGTAATGACCTGCGATCGATATGATAAGTTTTTTGACCGTGATTTTGAGTCCTACCATTATTTGGATGAGTATTTAATTTATTTTCCCAATCAGGAAATGTTGATTTCACCTTGTGAATCTTATTCTCGTTCTAAATTTATTTCTCAGGGTTGCTATAATACCTACGCATTATTTATTGTTCCGGTAACTGTAGGAACAATGAAAAGTGCAATAAGTAAAGTGAAATTCATTGAAGCACTTCCTGAAACAGCAAATACAGACAGTCTTTATTTGAGCTGTTCATTGAATATTGCGAATAGCAAGCTTGCAATTAATTATCGCCGAACCGCGCTAGGCTATTACGCCATTCAGTACCAGCCCTTTTATGATTTACTGGATAAAGAAACGCTAACTGAATTCGAAAAGGTGTTTACCGCATTTCTGACGAGCAACAAGGAGGATGTGAAAAAATTCAAGATCGATAATGTAGGTGTAGATAATGTTGGTAAACCACTGATTACGGAAGCTGAATTGGAATGTGAGAAATTCGTGGAGATGGCAGGAGATAAGTATGTTGTTAAACTTGGAGAGTTAATTGGTCCACAAGCAGAGCTGTATCAGGACGGAGAGCGCAAATTGCCAGTAGAGAATGGGTTTAATCGTTTGTATTACCGTCGAATCGAGTTTGTGGTTCCGGATGGGTATAAGATCGCTGACGCTTCCAAATTGAAGATGGATTTTAAACATACCAACGATATGGGAAAAGTTACGATGGAGTTTAAATCTGAATTCAAAGTGCAGGGCAATAAACTAATTGTGGATTGCACAGAGTACTATCGTCAGATCAGTTATCCTGTTGAGTTGTTTGAGGAATTCAGAAAAGTGATAAATGCTGCAGCAGATTTTAATAAAATTGCAATTGTACTTGAGAAATCCTGATGAGACGAAAACTGAATATGGACGAATTGGGCCGATTGTCGCCTGAGGAGTTTAAGCTGAGAGAGAAAACACCGGTTATCGTAATTCTTGATAACATCCGGAGTCATCATAACGTGGGTAGTGTATTTCGTACATCTGATGCTTTTGCAATACAAGCTGTTTGGCTTTGCGGATTTACACCTATTCCACCACATAGGGAGATTCATAAAACTGCACTTGGTGCAACTGAGTCTGTAGAGTGGAAGCACTTTGAAACTACAATTGATGCCATTGATGCAGCAAGGCAACTTAACTATAAAGTAATTGCTGTTGAGCAGGCTGAGAACGCAATCCAACTTCATAAAATAACTAAAGATTATACCGGAAATCTTGGATTTGTTTTTGGAAATGAAGTTGGTGGAGTTCAACAAGATGCTATTGACCATTGCGACGCTGTTGTTGAAATTCCTCAATGGGGCACCAAACATTCACTGAATATTTCTGTATGTGCGGGCCTGGTTCTTTGGGAAGTTTTTCGCCAACGTATTGACTCGCATTAAAATTTGAATTACTTTTTCGCTATGATTAAGTGCATTATATCGGTTTTCTGTCTTTTTGCAGTACAGGCTGCCAGCCAGGCAGTAGCACCAGTTGGTGCTACATGGACATATGGTATATCCAACATAACATGGCCCGGTGGTGTTTGGGCTGAAGAAATGGTTGTTACGCGGGATACTGTTTTAAATGGACAATCCTGCTCGGTTGTAAATGGTGGCACTACATTTTGTTCATTTTGGGAAACCGAAAATTACCTTTATAAGGATGTTTCCAATAAGGTGTGGTTTTGGGATAGAGAATTCTTACAATTTCAGTTGCTTTTTGATTTTGGTGCAGCAGTCGGTTCTCAATGGAAAATACCCCTGCACATGAGTTCAACATGGGGTACAGACAGCTTGTATGTTACAGTGGGAAATGCAGATACTGTTCTTATTGGTGGTAATTCCTATAGACGCGTCTATTTGGTTTATGATAACCATTCTGATCCTTTAATGCTTGCCGGTGAAAATGCCGGATGGGTGAATGAAATGTTTGGATCTGATTTTGGGTTTTTTCCTGGTAAACATATGGCATGTGATGATGCCTATATTTACGAATTGAGATGCTATTCTGATTCCCAATTGGGATCAATTCAATTCCAGTCAAATTACCAATGTTATTACTCAACAGTTGATGTTTCTGAAGAACGAATTCATAATCTCCTAGTATTTCCAAATCCTGCTACTAGCCATATTCGGGTGGAAAATTATTCGGGAAAACTTGAGATTTGTTCTGTCACTGGTAATATTGTATGGTGTGGGATGATTTTTGGCGGTGATTTGTCATTGGAATTTTTGTCATCCGGTTTGTATTTAGTTCGATTCCCGGAAAGTAATTTTAGTCCGAAACCTTTAATGATTGTAAAATGAAAAGCAGTATTCTAACATTCTTTCTTGCTACAGTAATTACTGTCGCTTCCTTATTTGTATTTGGAGGCTTAATTTCAAAACCAGTCAGCGGAGACAAGGTTTGTCCATCTTGTATGTACAAAAACTTTAAACTCTGGGGCAAGGTGAAAGTGGTTGAGTCATTTCCTGATATTAAAGTCCAGATCGTAGAATCTTTTCCGGACCTCAAGGTAAAGCAAGTCACTTCCTTTCCGGATGCTTGTGGTAAATGGCAATTTGTTGAATCCTTTCCCGATTTTAAAATTCAATTTGTGACCTCTTTTCCTGATATCAAAATTAAGTACGTGGAGTCATTCCCGGGATGTAATTGATATTATTCATAAGTCGTTTTTTTCAATTGGTTGATTCCGTTTTTCTTTCGGATTCGTTCCCCAAAAGCATAAATCTGATTTTTTTCTTCAAAGGAGAAATCACCTCTCAAAAGGCTGCATACTTCAAGGTTTGAAAGGAGTAGATTTGAAGGAATTTTTTTAAGGTTTCCGGTGTAAACTATTGATAGACTTCTCAGGCAAGGTGTCTTGCTTAGATCCAATTTGCTCAAATCGCTTTTCGACCAGCATTTTGCAATAGTAAGATCCTGAAGATTCTCAAGTTGATTAAACAATGTGATTTCCGGTAGCCGTGAATGTACGAGGCTTATTTTTCGCAATGACCAAAGCTTGTTTATGGGAAAACTATCGAGCTCTGAAAATGATGCATGGAATTCGCATAATTGGTCGCCTGCAATATCCGCATATGCGGGATGAGCTTGCGAATGATGCATTTTAATCACTTTCAGCTTATTGAATTTTAGTCTTTTTGGTTCTGTAATCCCTGCGCTTGTATAGATTGTAAGCGTTTCAATTTCTGAAAATAATGCAAGGATTTTCGAATGAAAATTCAGATTCCCGCCAAGTTGAAGTTCTGTAATTGCTTTATAATCAAAATCCTGATTAATGATAGTGTCTTTACCTGTTATCCGGTATATTTTTTTTCGTTTCCCTGATTGCAATAACTTGTAAGGTTCCAATCCACAGTTCTCGGTTATTTCTTCATTAGTTACAAAACTTTCACGCTTTAATTGTGTTGGAATATGCATCCAGGTGTTTATTGCCAGTATCTCCTGTCTCAGGTCTTCAGAAATATGTGATTCGTGGCGACACGAAATCATAAGTAGGAATAAGCAATACCATCTGATCATGAAGGTAAAATTCAATTCCTGAAAAAAGTAACAGAATCAGTCTAAAATATCAAGTTTGGCAAACCTTAACAATAGTTGCTTTTGTCCAACAGCAGGAAAAAACACAGTTGCTTTTCTATTGGGTTCAACGCCTTCAATTTGTATGACTTTCCCCTTTCCAAATTTTTCATGATGCACGTTTTGTCCAACTTTCAAATCCGAGTCAGAATCAGATGAAGGAACCGAAGTTGCAGGTCTTTTTTCATCTAGTTTTACAAGATTCCGTTTTAAAGGTGAGGGAGTAGATGGAATAGCCGCTTTTTTTGAAGGTTCTTTCTCAAATAAACTGTCTTTTTTAGGGACTTTCATTTTTCGGAACGAAGGTTCGTCCCATTCTTCATCAAAGCTGCGCTCTTTTGGAGCAGGAGGCATTTCCAGGTATTTGGAATCAACCTCATCAATAAACCTACTGGGTTCGCAATGGGTAAGGTTTCCCCAACGGTATCGGGTGTTGGCATAGCTGAGTGTGCATCTTTTTTCAGCACGGGTTATGGCAACATAAAACAAACGACGCTCTTCTTCGAGTTCTTCGCGTGAATTCAAAGCCAGTTGCGAAGGGAAAAGATTTTCTTCCATGCCAACAATGTACACATACGGAAACTCCAGACCTTTTGCCGAGTGAACAGTCATTAGTGTAACATGATCTTTGTTTTCGGGATCTTCATTATCGGCATCGGTCAGTAAAGCAACTTCAATCAAAAAATCACTTAAGGACAGAATTTCATCAGCCTGTGAAGCCTCAGAAAACTCTTTTATTCCATTTAGGAGTTCCTGAATATTTTCATAACGACTCACTCCCTCTGGTGATTTGTCGTCATAAAGTTCTTTGAGGATTCCGCTGGATGTTGCAATATGACTCGCCAGTTCGTAACCGGGTTTTGTGTTTAACTGCACACCAAAACTTTTGATCATGGTGGCAAATTCTTTTACTTTATTCAGTGAACCTGCGTTTGCTCTCACCTGAAACATTTCCGGCATTTCAACTACATTCCAGATTCCGGTATTGTTTTCAGCAGCTGCAAGAATCAGAGCATCAATAGTAGTGTCGCCTATTCCTCGCTTCGGATAGTTAATCACACGCTTCAATGCTTCTTCATCATTTGGATTTGCTGTAAGTCTGAAATAAGCCAGCAGATCTTTGATCTCTTTTCGCTGATAAAACGATAAGCCGCCGTAAATTCTATAGTTGATATTCAACTTTCTCAACGCTTCCTCCAATGAGCGGGATTGAGCATTGGTCCGATAAAGAATTGCAAACTCTTTATTTCGGGCCTGTGCATTCATTTTGGTGTCGAAAATATCTGCAGCAATTTGTTTGCCTTCTTCATTGTCGGTTGCTGCTCTTAAAACACGAATGATATCGCCCTCTTCATTGTCGGTCCAAACGTCTTTTTGAATCTGATCCCTGTTTTTTTCGATCACACTATTAGCGGCGTGAACAATGGTTTTGGTGGACCTGTAATTCTGTTCAAGCTTAAAAATTTTAAAATCAGGATAGTCTTTTTTGAAATTGAGAATGTTCTGAATATTCGCTCCGCGAAAAGCGTAAATACTTTGGGCATCATCTCCAACAACACACACATTTTCGTACATCGCAGCCAGTTTCTTTACAATCAGGTACTGGGCATAATTGGTATCCTGGTACTCATCAACCAGAATATACCTGAATTTTTGCTGGTACCGGTGAAGGACATCAGGGAAATCCCGAAGAAGAACATTTGTTTTAAATAGCAAATCATCGAAGTCCATTGCACTTGCTCTGAAGCATCGTTGTTCATACCGCTGGTAAATTTCGCCGGTAAGTGGTTTGCCGCTCATACGGTCGTCGGCTACCAGGTCCGTATTGGATGCGTAGGATGTTGCGGAAATCAGGTTGTTCTTAGCCGAGGAAATTCGGTTATATACCAGACCCGGTTTATAAACTTTTTCATCGAGATTCATTTCCCGTATGATGTCCTTAATCAGATTCTTGGCATCGGCAGCATCGTAAATGGTGAAATCTCTGGGGTAGCCAATTCTGTCGGCTTCAGACCGCAATATCCTTGCAAAAACAGAGTGAAATGTACCCATCCAGATGTTTTTGGCCTCACTCTCCCCAACAATTTTCCCGATACGTGCTTTCATTTCCTTGGCGGCCTTGTTCGTAAAGGTCAGGGCCAGAATTTGAAAGGGGTCTATGCCCTTATGAATCAGATGAGCAATTCTAAAGGTCAAAACCCTGGTTTTTCCTGACCCTGCGCCCGCAATTACCATGGTAGGACCTTCGGTATTCACCACTGCCTGCCTCTGTGGTTCGTTGAGTTCGTTTAAATAGTCCATTCGTACAAAAATAAGCAGAAGTGTAAGCCACAATGGCGACGTTGATAAAATTTGAAAAGACGCTCCTATCGGCTATATTTGAGGGATGTCCGCTATGAATAAAAAAGGGAAAAGAGAAATCAAGCAATCGTTAGATTCTGATACGAAGGTGCGCACTGCCGATTCTACCATCAATCTGGTTAAAAAGAGAATGGTATACTTGATTTTTGCATTATCGTTTTTGCTTTACGGGAATACCCTGCTCAACGGGTACTCTATGGATGATGAATTGGTAACGAAAGATCATCCACTTGTAGCAAAAGGGGTTGCGGGTATCCCGGGTATTTTTTCCAGCAGATATTCGGTAAATGAAAAACAAAATTACGAGTACAGACCAATTGTTCTGTTGACATTTGCGATTGAGCACCAATTTTTTGGAGCCAATCCTGCAGTTAGCCATTTTGTAAATATTCTTATATATGCATTATGTGGGATTGTCCTTTTTCAATTGTTGCTTCGTGTATTTAATCAGTTTCATTGGATATTACCAGCGGCTACCGTAATGGTATTTATGCTTCATCCTATTCACACTGAAGTTGTCGCATCATTGAAGAACCGTGATGAGATGCTTAGTTTTTTATTTGCCATTTCTGCCGTTTTAACCTTGTTAAACTATTTGAGTGATAAGAAGATCAAATGGATTCTTCTAGTTGTTTTGTTTGTAATTCTGAGTATTTGGTCGAAGCGTTCCTCATTAACAATGATTGCAATTTTCCCATTGATCGTGATGTACATGAATAGGAACAGCACCAATAGTAAGGTGATTTTAAAACGCGTCGCAGTTGGTTTTGTTCTTCTTTTTGTTTCATTTTTTCTGATGAGGCTATTGATGGTAAATATGTTGGAGCCAGCCAATTTTGAGCGTACTGCCTATTTTTTTGAAAATCCTTTTTACCAAACAAAACCTGGGCTAATCGAAAGGATTCCTATGGTTTTTTATACTGCCTTCTTTTATGTTCAAAAACTGATTTTTCCTTATCCTTTGGCCGTTTATTATGGGTACAACACTGTGCCGGTTGTTGGTTGGTCTGACCCGATTGCATGGATTTCCATGCTGATTATTGTCGGCGTTTCTCTGCTTGCTTTATTGAAGTGGAAAACATATTCTCCCTGGGTTTTTGGCTGGCTATATTTTCTCCTGGCGATTTCAATGTTTTCAAATGTTGTTCCGGCTGTTGGAATAGTTGCGGAACGATTTGCTTTTTCTGCTTCTGTTGGCATGTCTATTATTCTCGCCTGGAGTATGCTTTTGTTGCTTAAAATTGATTGGAAGAGCAATCAGATGATAACCTGGCCAGTTAACAAGGCAGTGGCATTGCCATTATTGGTTATATTCCTGATTTCATCAGGGTGGGTAATTAATCGAAACACACATTGGAAATCTTCAGCATCAATTTACAAACATGATATTTTAGTTGTCCCAAATTCGGCAAAACTTAATTCCTTATTAGGTTCTCTATATGCCGAACAGATAAATAATGCCCGTGTCGGACGAATTTCATTAACCGCAGAACAACTTGCTGTAAAAGCTGATTCAGCAATATTTTATTTTTCTAAAGCCCTTGAAATATACCCGGATTATATTGCTGCAAATAATAATATCGGAACGGTATATTTTAATTCTAAGGATAACGTTCGTAAAGCCAGATCACATTTTAAACGCGCTACAGAATTAGACAGTAATTATGCGCAGGCGTTTTTTAACCTGGCATCAATTTATGATTTTGATAAAAATGTTTATTCAAATGCGGTGCGTGCTTTAAACAGGGTTTCATCAGAAGATACAATTATTTTTAATAATAAGGAATTGGCTCATGTTGAATTTGAGGCCATTGAATTATTTGAAAATGCCTGGAGAGTAGAAAGGAATTTGATTTTTACCGTCAACGGATTATTTTCGTCGCCGAGCAAAGAAGTGCTGGATAAAAAAATAGCTGAGCTTCCTGCAATCGTGACAAAGAATGTAAACTACTTTTTCTCAACGAATCAATTTAAACCCAATTCCGATTCTTTATCAAAATCACTGATCAGCAACCTTAATTTATATTTAAATAGTCAGATTAGTGGTCAACCTGATCAGGTTTTAAAAAGAAGTACATTTCTATTTCTTGGAGTTCCAATTGCAAGGTATATTATCCCTAAAGGGGTGCCCTCGGGGTATAATAACTGGACCGAATGGGCAATGTCCAAAGAACGGATAGTTAAAGACTCAATGTTAATTTCACTCAGTATTGCTTTGCAGAAGAATCCTAAAATGACCATTGCATTCGATAAATTGAACAATGCCTATTATGATTTTCAAATGTATGATTCGGTAATTGCGCTTAATAAACGCATGGAGCCCAATCGCGATTTTCAAGGTGAGCAAATCAATATCAATATTGCAAATGCTTATTTTATGAAAAACATGAATAGCGAGGGGATTGATTATTTGATTAAGGCTTCAAACATAGATAATGCCATACTGACCAATTTAAGCGTAATCTACAACCATCAGGCATTTGCTAAGAATACAGGTACTGCCAATTTAATGGCTTCATGGATTAGTCAGAAAAGGCTTGAATTATATCGTATCTATGATTTAATTGGGTTAAAATACAATGAAATTGCTGATCAGCAGAATGCACAGATATATTTCAATTTAGCTGCCCAGTATAAATGAGTTCGCGGATTTCACATATAAGTTATGTTCTTCCTGAAAGGGAATACACAAATGCCGATTTTTTTAAGGACTTCCCGGGAGAACAAATGAATAGCAGCCTGGAAAAGGTTGGAATTAAGTCAAGGAGGATTATTGATATTCGTCATACGTCCTCTGATCTTGCTTTTTTGGCAGCTCAAAAATTATTCAGTGAAACTAATTTTGATCGTTCATTAATTGACTTTTTGATTTTTAATTCGCCTGAACTCAATTACTATACACCTTCTACCTCTTGCGAATTGCACGGTGCAATTGGATTGAACAACACCTGTGGAAGTCTCGACATTAATCATGGTTGCTCGGGGTATACTTATTCATTGTTAGTCGCTCAAGGGCTCATTGCATCCGGTCAATGTCAGTATGTATTAATGTTGAATGCTTCTTCTTTAACCAAGGAGCTTCATGATCGTGATAAATCATCACGTTTCGTATTTGGAGATGCAGCAAGTGCAACTTTAATTGAAAAATCTGGCGAAAAAGGAATTTTAAATTTTTCTTTGGGTACGGATGGGAAAAATTTTCAAAAGATTATTATTGAAGATGGTGGAGGAAAGAATGAAATTTCTGAGGCATCTTCACTTCCAATTATAAATGATTTTGGAAGTGTCACCTCACGGGAAAAATTAAACATGGACGGTACAGGTGTGTTCCTTTTTACGTTGCGTACAGTTCCAGCATTAATAAAAAGCACCCTGGAAAGAAATGAAATGGAATTAATAGATATCGATTTTTTTATTTTTCATCAGGCTAATGCTTACATATTAGAGGTGCTAAGAGAGAAAATAGGCATTCCAAAGGATAAGTTTATTGTCGATATGGAGAATACCGGAAATACAGTTTCTGTAACTATCCCAATAGCTCTCAGAAATGCCATTGAAAAGGGTCAAATCAAAACTGGAAATCACGTGTTGATAGCCGGTTTTGGCACCGGTTTGTCATGGTCAGCAACCATTTTAAAAATTTGACGTCCTACTATAAATTGTTAAACTATGAAAGATAGTGTTGAGGATTTTGTAAAAAAGGTTGAAAACGAACTCGAGGATATTCCTTCAGGAAGTTTAAAGCCTACAACTAATTATAGAGATATCGAGTCTTGGAGCTCTATGTACGCGCTTATAATAATTGCGTTGGTTTCAACTGAGTATAATAGAACGTTGACCGGAGAAGATTTAAAAAAATGCAATACGTTTTCCGATTTATATCAGGTAGTTTTAGCAAAGGCTGATTAATGGCACTTTTCAAAATACCTTCTGTTAGAATAGCCGGAATTGCTTCCGCTGTTCCCAAATATGCTGAAAGTAATTTTGATTATTCCTGGTTAACTCAACAAGAACGGGAACTACTTGTAAAAACAACCGGTGTTGAATTCCGTCGCATTGCTAAAGAAGGCATTACTACTTCTGATTTGTGTATTGAGTCTGCACAAAAGCTAATTGCTGAATTGAATTGGAATAAAAATGACATTGAGGTCTTGGTTTTTGTTTCCCAATCGCGTGATTATATTCTTCCTGCAACTTCAGTAATTCTTCAAGATCGGTTGGGCTTACCTAAATCATGTTTAGCACTGGATGTTGGTCTTGGCTGTTCAGGATATGTTTATGGATTATCGACAATTGCAGCTCAAATTTCTGCAGCCGGATTAAAAAAGGGACTCTTATTGGTCGGTGATATTTCAACAGCGTCATTAAATTTTAAAGATAAAAGCACATATCCCTTATTTGGAGATAGCGGAACGGCCACTGCACTTGAAAGGAATGAGCAAGCTGCCAATATGGTTTTTAACCTGCAATCAGACGGAGAAGGGTATCAATCCATTATTATTAGAGCCGGAGGATTACGCGAGCCTTTTTCTGATAGTTCCTTTCGTGAGGATCAAATTGATAAGGGAGTTGTAAGACGTAGAATGGATCTTGAATTAAATGGTCTTGACGTTTTTAATTTTTCGCTTAGGGAAGTGCCAACAAATGTTTCAAGATTACTGGAATATTGTGGATTGGATGTTGATAAAATTGATCAGTTTGTTTTTCATCAAGCTAACCTTCTGATGAATGAAACAATAAGAAAGAAATTGAAAATTAGTCCCGATAAATATCCATATTCTATAAATGAATTTGGAAATACAAGTTCTGCATCTATACCACTAACCTGTACTACGAGATTGTCGGATCAATTGCAATTTGGAAAGAGCAAGTTGATTTTTTCGGGCTTTGGAGTAGGCCTTTCATGGGGTTCTGTTTTTGTTGAAACAGAAAATATTTGTTGTCCTGATTTAATAGAAGTTCCATGATAAATCCATTTTTGCTGACTGGTAAGGTTATTTTGATTACTGGCGCTTCTTCCGGGATTGGAAGACAAATTGCGATTACCTGCGCAGCAATGGGGGCAGAGGTTTTTATTTCAGCACGATCAAAAGAAGGGTTGCAAAAGACAATTGAGTTGTTGCCTGAAAATTCAACTTCCTCCTTGTTCGTTGCTGATCTTACCGTCGAAGATCAAATCATTGCTCTTGTAGAAAGTTTGCCCAAAAAGATAGATGGTGTTGTTCATTGTGTAGGTATTGTTCGATCCTTTCCTATTCGTTTTCTTACTTTCGAGAAGATAGATGAAACGATGAATGTTAATTTTATTCCTGCAGTACGATTAACGGCACAATTAATGAGGAGTAAAAAATTTAATACCGGATCTTCTTCTGTCTTTATTTCCAGTATAACAGGACAACGACCTCATGTAGGTGGTTCCATGTATGGCAGCTCAAAAGCCGCCCTTGAAACGTTTTGTAAGGTTGTTGCACTTGAAGGCAAGTCAATTAAACTTCGGGCAAATTGCATTTCTCCTGCAATGGTTCGTACACCTATGTTCGAAGAGGCAGAAACGTTTATGTCTAAGGAAATAATGGATGATCATATTGGGAAATATCCATTAGGAGTTGGGTATCCCGAAGATGTTGCAAATGCTGCCGTGTTTTTGCTTTCCGACGGAGCTCGCTGGATATCTGGTGTTAATCTGGTTCTGGATGGTGGCTACTTACTTGAAATCGGATAGTTATGTCAAAAATTTCTGTTGTTGTTCCGGTCTATAATTCTGAAGACACTCTTATTGAGCTTCATAAGCGAATAAGAGATGTTTTTCATTCGCTCAATAGTGGGTTTGAATTGATTTTGGTGGATGATTCAAGTACCGATAAAAGCTGGGAAATAATTTCACAGTTGAAAAGTGATTTTCCCACTGAAATTAATGGTGTCAAACTGTCAAAAAATGCCGGTCAGCATAATGCTTTATTATGTGGCTTTCATTTTTGTAAGGGAGAGTATGTTATAACTATGGATGATGATCTTCAGCATCCACCTGAGGAAATATCAAAACTCATTCAACAACAACGTCAAACTGATGCGGAGGTTGTTTATGGAATTTACAAAGAATCAAAACATTCTAAAGTTAGAAATTTTGCCAGTGCATTCGCGAAAAAAACATCAGTATATTTTAGCGAAAATAAAACAGGGAAAGGATCACCTTTTCGATTGCTTTCTGCAGGGATAGCAGAAAAAATCAGATTAAGTGGCCATCAGTTTGTTTACATGGACGAAATAATCCATTGGTTCACTTCTGAGGTTTCTTTTGTAGAGGTCGATCACCATCCGCGAAAATCCGGACGATCCTCTTACGGCCCTTTTAAATTGTTTTCGTTGTACATCCAGTTGATGATAAACTATACCGCCTTTCCGTTGAAATTGATGACATATGGTGGCCTGATTCTTTCTGTAATTAGTTTTTCATTTGGTGTTTTTTTATTGATTAAAAAGATCTATTTTAATGTTCCTGTTCCAGGGTATACCTCATTGATTGTAACAATATTGTTTTCTTCAAGTCTGATGTTTATTTGTTTTGGGATTATCGGTCAGTATCTGTATCGGATTTATCAAAAACAAAATGGCAAACCACCCTACTCAATTCGTAAGATTATCTAATGGTAATTGAAGGATTTAATATTATTTTAAGGAGGTTGACTCTGGAGGACGCTGAATTGGTTAGAGTCCATAGAAATTCGGATGAGATCAGGAGTTATATGGTTTTCAGAGGTTATATCAGCTCAGAACAACAGGTTGAATGGTTTAACTCCATCAACAATGAATGCAATAATTATTTCATTATAGAATCAGAGGAAAAAAAAGTAGGATTGATATACGGTGGTCTGGCTGATTGGTCGAAGATGGAAACAGGTAATGGTGGAATTTTTATTTGGGATCAAAACGTTAGAAACTCCACTGTTCCATTGGCTGCTTCATTATTGCTTACCGACATTTCTGTTTTACTTGGTTTTAAGCGAACGTTTATTCGTATTAGAAAGGATAACAAACCCGCTATTGCTTATAATATTGGGCTGGGATATACAAAGTGTGATTTTGGAGAGGATGAAATGAGTTGGTTGTTTGTTCTTGAGTCCGAAAACTACCTAAAGCAATCAATTCGGTTAAAGCAGAAGATTTTTCAGTCATTTCAAAATCCGATTGAAGTTACCTGTGAGCCTAGTTTGTATCCTTCCGAAACATTTATTACCAACCAATTTCAATTAGCATACAAGAATAATCCTGTTGATTTTAACCTTATTGTAATTTAATGAAGAACAGAGTTATTCTATTTTTACATATTCCGAAAACCGGAGGGACCACATTACATAATATATTATTGAGGAATTATTCTGCCTCTCAGCAAAAGTTGATTTTAGGCCCGCAAGATTTAGATGATTTTCAGAATAGTACTTTGGAGGAAAGGGACAGGTTTTCACTTATTCGCGGACATTTTGTTTTCGGTATCCATAAACTCATTTCCCGGGATTATACGTATATAACTTTTTTGCGGGATCCCAAAGAGCGATTATTATCTCAATACAGGTACATTATTACAAATCCGAGACATCCGAGACACAAGGTTTTTAAAGATGGAAATATTAGTCTGGAACAATTTCTGCAAGATGGCTTGGTGAAAAACGCCGATAATGCCCAGGTCCGCAGCATATCCGGCAATCGCGATCTTCCTTTTCGCTCTATTGGTGAAACACATTTTAACCAGGCAAAAGAAAATCTCGAACGAGATTTTCTTTTATATGCTCCCTTAACTGAGTTTGATTCGTTTCTAGTTGCCGGAAAATTGCTTTTTGGTTGGAAAGGGTTGTATTATCTGCCTCTGAATGTTAATAAAACAAAAAAAACTCCAATCAGTAAAAAGGAACAAAGTCTGTTGGAAGAATTAACGTTTTGGGATGAAAAAATACTGGAATTTTCTCGTCAAAAATTCAAGGAAAGAGTATTGGAATTTGGCCCTTCATTTTCAGAAGAGATGCACCGGTTTCAAAAAATGAATGCTAGAATAAGGCCGTTTTTAAAGGCTAAAAGATGGCTCTTACGGCAATATTGATTATTCCAGTTTTATCTTTTTCACAAGCCAGGTATAATACCTGGATTTCCATGTTTTTTTAAACGGAGGCAAAGGTTTTTTCCGAGGAGCATTCCATTGGGTTAAATCTAGTTTCAACATGGTTGGGTAATGAAAATTTGGATTCATTAACCATTTCCAATGCCGCTTAAAAAATGGCAAACCTGCACCGGGCATATTCGAAATTTTCATTCCATTGGATAGTGCTACGAGCTCTTTTCTGAAGATGGAATAATTATGTTTGGTTACTTTTCGGTTCCCCCAATATTTTACATGATCCATTCCAACATGAAAACTGAGATGCTTATCAGTAAGCAATTTGAAATTCTCGGAGTATCTGAATAGATTGTGAGCTAATAAATTACAGAAATGTGGTATTCCCAAACAAACATTTCCAAGATGGAATTCCTGGTATCTTTCCCGTTTGAAAATAAAGCAATCAAAACCATTGTGCATTTCGCCTGCTTCAGCGAAAATTTCTTCAAGCGATTCCGAATTCAAATAGCGTGAAGAAATTATTCGCCGGTTGATAATGAGCGCATCATTTCCGGCGTCTATATATCGTTTTACTGCCAGATAAAATCCTGGCATTAATCCAATATCAATGTTTGAATAGATGAGATATTCTGCGGTGGTGTTTTCGTAAAATCTATCTAAAATTTCTTTTAAAAGAGGTAACTTTCTTGATTCGCCCAAGTGGGGAAAGTTAAGGATTGATTGTTGAAGAGGACGACATAACGAAAAACCTTCAGGCACGAGTTTTTTATCCTCTTCAAAAAATGCGGCATGAAGCTCAATTTCCAGATTGCTTTTACTGGCATGAAACTTGGCATTTACCAGTGATTCAATGGTTATTTTTTGGGCCAGCTCCAGTTCATGTCCTTTTGGGAAACCGGCAATATTTATGATATGAGCTACCTTGGTCACTTTTGTAAATATAGTGAAGGTTTTTTTGCAGTGTTATATAATTCTCTTTTGTATATTGTAGAAAAATGCTGACTTGCAGACATTAACGGAAATATGGTCTTTTTTTAGTGGAAGAAGATTCTACCTTCCGGCTACCATTCGACCTACAGATGTTTTTTTGGTGTCCTTTCCAAAGTCCGGAAACACATGGTTACGGTTTCTTATAGCAAACCTCATCGACCCTACCAAGGAATGGAACCTTAAGAACATCAATGAGGTGATTCCGGGTGTTTATAATCATCTTAATGAGATCAATGCGATGATGGGGAAACGATATATTAAATCCCATGATCAGGCGTTTCGCCATTACCCCAAGTATATTTATATCTATCGGGATTATCGGGATGTACTGGTTTCGTATTATTTTTTTTTAGCGGGTTCAGGAAAATTTAAAGGATCAATTTCTGATTTTGTACAAAGTAGAATTCCTTCATCTGCTTTTGGGACTTGGAGTGATCATGTTTCAAAATCATTAAAGGATAATCAAGTGCGGCCTGATTCCAGTTTAATTGTAAGGTACGAAGACCTGGAACTCGATACCATTACTCAGCTTGAAAGAATAGCGACATTTATTCAGGAACCAATAAAGATTCATTCATCTGAAATTGTAGAAAAATGTTCTTTTCAACAACTAAAAAGTTTGGAAAAAAAGTATGGTCGAGTATTTGATGACATTCATCGCCCGTTTTTTAGATCTGGAAGAAGTGGTGATTGGAAATCGCACCTTTCGGATAAAGATGTAGAAATTATTTTTGCGAATTCGGCTGTAACAGAAGTCATGAAAAACCTGAATTATTTGTCGCAATGAGCATTGGGAACCTGATATTGCCCACGGTTTTCCAACCTCGAAATGATGCTGTTTCAGGCTTATTCAGAAGAGCCAGTTCTTTTTTAAGAGCTGATCCGGATTTTATTATTGCCGGTGTTCAAAAAGGTGGTACAACTTCCTTGTTTTCATGGATATCCAAACACCCTCAATTTCGACCGCCCTTTAAGAAGGAGATCAATTTTTTTAACAGCTCCGAACGAGAGAAAGGGATTTCCTATTACCGCTCTTATTTTACACCAAAATTTATGCAATTCGGTGGTAAAATTACAGGAGAAGCAACGCCAAATTATTTTGATCATTCGTCGGTTGCATTGGATATTTATCATCAATACCCTTCTTTAAAAGTAATTGTACTATTGCGAAATCCTGTTGAAAGAGCCTGGTCGCACTATAGGATGTCCTTTGGAAAAGGATTTGAAAACAGGACTTTTTATGATGCTTTATCTTTAGAGGAAGAAAGAATAGAAGCAGTGAATAATTCTCAAATGGATCGTTGGAAGAAAAACCTAGTTTATGAGCGGCTGGGATATAAATCAAAAGGTTACTATGCCCCAAAACTTAAAATCTGGGTTGAACTTTTTGGAATTGAAAATGTATTTGTCATAAACAGCGACGAAATGTTTCGTTCTCCTCTACCTGTTTTCAATAATGTTTGTAGGTTTTTAAAGATAGAAGAAAATTCAGTAAATGATTTTACAAAAATCAATGAAGGCATTTCGTTTCCGAAAGATGATAATTCCATGGAGTTCCTTTACAAATGGTTTTCCCCAAAAAATCAGGAATTGAAAAAGCTTACCGGAGTCAATTTCCAATGGTAAAAAAGTATAAATATATTCAACCCAATAAGTGGTACCATTCCATCTACAATTATTGTTGTTATTGGTTGGTTTTATTTTTTGGAGGCGCAAAGAATCCCCCCCAAAAGGAAATAATTCAATCACCAGTATTTTTGACCGGGTTTTTCAGGTCAGGAACTTCATTTCTGACTTCTACAATGGAGGTGCTGGGTGCTGATCTTGGACCAAAAAATCATCTTTTACAAAGTAAAGGTGCTCGGTCAGATTTAAATCCAAATGGGTTTTTTGAAAATTATTTATTTATGGATTGGTCGCTTTTCATCTTTCACAAAACAGACTCTTGGGGACACATTCCAGTTACCGCTCAAAAAATGCAATCAATCAATTTCGAAACAATTTCATTGAAAGAACTGTGTTTTGATTCTTTTTGCCATATCCATGATGAGCGGATTTCTAATTTGAATAAGATCAAAACATGGCGTTCCTTTGGGCAAGCCGATATGGCAGATTATGTAAACAGAAATTTCAGCAATCCATGTGTTATTAAGAATCCTCACTTTTGTTTATTTCCTGAAGTACTATTGCAGATTTGGCCAAAATGTAGATTCTTGGTTGTTTTTCGCAAGCCCTCAGATTCATTAATTTCGGCTGAAAAAATTATACCGGGCGTTTCTGTAGAGTTATGGTTGACCTACTATGAACGGATGTTGGAATATAAAGGCGACGTTTCGTTCTTTAATTATGATCAGCTGTTAATCGATCCGTATTCTGGGTTAAAGGCACTTTGTGAAAACTATTCGTTGAAAAGCGATAAAATTGAGGAAGCTTTGGCCGGAGTAAAAATAAAATCCGATGTCGTTGATCAGAATGAGAATTTTGGCAGCAGGGTAAATAGCGTATATAATCGCCTTAAATCACTTTCAATAAATCAATGACTACCTATATCCATCTTTCAACAAGTACTCAAAGGGGGAGGAGGTATAGCCGCAAGACGGCTCCATTTGGCAATGCGTAATGCCGGTTACAACTCTATATTGATTGTTTGGAAAGGCGTTGCTGATGAGAAAAACGGTATAGTTCATTTTGCAAGCGGTTTAAATTCATTTCAAAGATTATTACTTTATTTCAAAACTACACTTGTTAAAGGTTCTAATTATTTACGTGTTTTATTTCGGGAACGACCTGAAGAGTTGTTTTCATCTCCATTCTCCGGTATTGATGTTTTGATGCATCCACTAATCAGAAAGGCTGATTTTATACATCTTCATTGGGTATCCGGTTTTGTGGATTTGCCACTTTTTTTTAAAAGTGTAAATTCTGACGTAATATGGACGATGCACGATGCATATCCCTTTTTAGGCGGGTTACATTATCCTTCTCAGCTTTCTTCACATTATGGAAAACTGGAACAACATTTTTTGGAACTAAAAAGATCTTTATATGCAATCAAACCAATAGTATTTGTTTCCCCAAGTAAATATTTGTTGGAAATTTTAGGAGGAGAAAATAATTCTAAAGAGAATGTGGTTGTCATTCCAAACCTGTTTGAAACATCGCCTTATTCTGAAATAATTACCAGAATTCGATCAAATGAAAGTAGATCACTGAAAATCGTTTTTATTGCAGATAATTTTAATTATCCACGGAAAGGTTATCCAATTCTCATTGAATTAGCAACTATCATGGATAAGAATCTTTATCAATTTATTGCTATTGGTGAATCTATACATGATCAGACTAACTCGAATATTAACTTTGTCGGGTTTTTACCCGAAAATGAAGTTTTGGCTTGTTTAAGCGAAGCTGATGTATTAATTATACCATCCGTTTTTGATAATTTACCTAATGTGGCACTCGAATCATTTGCTGTTGGAACTCCTGTAATATGCTTTTCTCAAAATGGAATGGCAGAACACATCCTGGCCGGGGATTTGGGCGTTGTTGTTCCAATTGAAGAAGGAGCGTCAGGAATGGCGCAGGCCTTATTAAGACTAGAAAAAGGACAATTCGATCGAATGCAGATTATTAAATATTTCAATCAACACTTTTCCCCGGGGGTGGTAATACCTCTTTATAATGATATTTGGAAAAGAGATCTTGAACATTGGGATGAAATAAGAAATCAAGCAAACGAATAACGAGGTATTTAATGACAATGAATCAGGAAAATTCCAAATCAGGTATAATGACAATTCTTTTGGGAAAGGATGCGAAAGAAAGAATTAGTTATTTGTCATTGTTTACGCTGATTTTAATTCTTCTCCTAACCTGGAAAGTTATTTCGTTTTTTGAATTGGAAAAAAGTTTTGGACTACCAAGAGTATTTCCAATTGTAATTGGTGCGTTTATACTTCACAGTAGCATTCCACTTCGCTTTCGGTTGCCTGTTTATTTATTGCTTTTTTTTACACTTTCATGGATTGCATTTCATACGTTTAGCAGTCTGTTGTTCATAGGAGGAGCAATAGTGATTTTTGGAATTGTTCATCTTCCGGTTCGTTTTTGGTTGCGGATATTCATGTTAATGCCGGTAATTGCCGGGTTTATACTTCTGCGTTCTGAATTGGTATATGCTCCACGGGCGCAACTCGTTCTTCCTTTTCTTGCCTCACTGTTTATGTTTAGACTAATTGTCTATTGGTACGAGTGGGAGAATGGTTACCGGCAGGGGAATTGGATGTTGCGGATTTCCTATTTTTTAATGTTTCCAAATATATGTTTCCCCTTGTTTCCTGTAGTCGATTATAGATCGTTTGTAAACGGATATTACGAGAAACCCGCCCTCGAAATCTATTTAGAGGGAATAAAAAAATTGATAAAGGGAGTTCTTTTTCTATTGCTTTTCAGAGTTATATACCAATACGGTGTTATTTCACCTTCTGCAATTGACGATTTTTTCTCATTAACACGATTTAGTGTCTTTAATTATTTGATGATTTTCAGATTGCTTGGTATTTATAATGTTTCAATTGGACTCCTGGGTTTATTTGGGTTTTATCTACCGCCGTTATTCAGAAACGTTTTTCTGGCTGATTCATTCAGAGATGTTTGGAAACGCATTAATATTTATTGGCGAGATTTTATTCAGAAGATTGTATATTATCCTGTATTTTTTAAACTGAAAAAATTCGGAACCCAGCGAGCGCTATTTGTTTCTATTGGAATTGCATTTGCCGCTACTTGGTTTTTTCATGCCTACCAATGGTATTGGGTAGCTGGATTTTTTCCGATATCAACCGTCGATGTTTACTATTGGTTGATTTTTGGTTCTGTAATAACATTGAATGTATACTTCTATGAGGCGAAACCAAAAAAGATACTACTTGGAAAATCTGGTAAAACAACATTCCGAAACTCATTTTTCAGAGTATGTAGAATTTTAGGTGTGTTTTTATTCATGTGCTTTTTGTGGACGCTTTGGAATAGTGAATCGGTCCGTGAATATGTCTTTTTTATGTCTTTTTTATCTGTTATTTCAATTCCTCATTTATTATTGGTAGTCGCTGGTTTAATTGCCGCTTTAATTGTCTCCGCAATTATTGATCAATACCTTACTAATAAACCAATAGTTTTAACCTTAAAGTACCAACTTATTATTTTGATTTTCACATTGTCTATTTCGTTCGGAATGGGATGGTTAGGACAAGAGCAAAATCACAATGAAAGCGGATTGCAAAAATTTGCAAAAGATATTGTAGAAATGCGGTTAAATAAGCGAGATCTTGAAGTGTTGGAAAGAGGATATTATGAAAAAATGTTGAACACAAACAGGAATGATGGTCAGGCTTGGGAAACAAGAATTAGGAGAAAGCGCGAATTTGGAAATGATAGCAGGATATCATCCCGCACAAATGATTTACTGATGCGTCGGCTCAATCCCAATGTTACTGCAGAATGGAGAGGTACAAAATTTTCCACCAACCAATGGGCCATGAGGGATAAAGAGTATTCTTTGGAAAAGCCTGAAGGATATTTTCGATTTATTTTATTAGGTAGCTCGAATGAACTGGGTGCGGGAATAAATGACGGTGAGAATTTTGAAACATTAACAGAGCTGGAATTAAATAAAATTTCAAATGAACTCGGTGTACAAGGAGTCGAAATATTGAATATGTCTATGGGCGGTTATCACCTTATTCAAACGGTGAAATTTGCTCATTCCGATATTTGGAAGTTCAATCCGGATGCAATAATCTATGCTGCGCATACTGACGAATTATATCGTTGTTTGGGAATGTTTTCAAGGTTGATTCAAAATGGTGTTGACCTTGAATTTCCGGTATTAAAGAGAATTCATAATGTATCCGGGGCAAAACAATACATGAGCCGTTCAGAAATTAGAAATAAATTGAAGCCGTTTGAAAAGGATATATATGAATGGGGTATCAAAGAATTGGCACTAAAGTGCAAAGAAAATGGCGCTGCTCCGGTGTATTTATTTTTACCTGCGTTGGCAGATGTATATGATGAAAAGGAAAAATCCTATCTTTTTTCAGTTGCCCAATTAAATAATTTTATTATTTTAGACCTCACGGGTGTTTACAATGATTATGAAATTGAAACCTTAAGAGTGAGCGAATCAGATTACCATCCCAACTCTTTAGGTCATTCCATCATTTCAAAATTATTGCTCAAACGCCTAATCGAGAACAAACAAATTTTTAAAACGGAAAAATCCGATTAGAATGGATATACATGAAAAAGTAAAGGACTTGCTCATCTCTTCATTTCTCGGGGAGGAAAATAGAAGTGAATTGGCCTATGATACGCCACTGATCAGTTCTGGAATAATGGATTCCATTACAACCCTAAAAGTAATAAGTGATATTGAGCGTGCTTTTAATATCCATTTTGCACCATCAGAAGTCGACAGGGAAAATTTGGATTCAATTGATCGGATTGCAAAATTCATAAACGAAAAATTGAAATCCACAGGTGGATGACCCCATTGAATATTTCAGAAGAAGCCTGGCTATTAATCCGGATACATGTTTGATTTTTTCCGGTGGGAAGCAGGTTATCACCTATAGCGATTTTGCATCTCAGGTTGATCAATTTACAATGGCCTTATTGCCCTGGAAGAATGCGGGACTTCCAATCGCAATTTGGATGAAGAAATCCGTTACTTCACTTGTATTTATTCAGGCTATTCTGGAATCAGGAAATACTTATGTCCCTATTGATCCGGAAATGCCTTTAGATCGATTAAAGTCGATTTTTGATGTTTTAAATCCGGTTTTGGTTGTATGTGATAATGATAAATGGGACCAGCTAAAAACGGTTTGTGATTTTGAAGTGGAATTAGAAAATGATCAATTATATATTGGAAGATCCATTTTAAACAAAAGCAGCGGATCCCATCCGGAAATCGCTACCATTTTATTTACATCCGGTTCTACAGGTGTCCCTAAAGGTGTTTGTATTCCACGAATAGCAATTACCTCTTTCATTGAATGGGCACAGTCTGTCTTGAATTTAAGTAAACCAATGGTTTTTTCTTCTTTTGCTCCCTTACATTTCGATTTATCAATTCTGGATATTTTTCTGGCTTTTCGTTCCGGGTCTTCATTGGTGCTATTTACAAATGACGACCTCAAACAGCCTGAGAATATAGTGCTTTCTCTGAAGGCAAACAAGGTAGATTTCTGGTATTCCACACCCACTGCCCTGATGTTTCTAATGAACTATGGGAAAATACAGGAGCTTTATCCAGACGGACCTAAGTTCGTCTTATTTGCCGGAGAAGTTTTTCCTCCGCAATCCTTGAAAAAATTAATGGCCATTTGGCCCGGTAGTAGATATTATAATTTTTACGGTCCTACCGAAACAAACGTTTGCACATATTTTGAGATTCCGGATATCTCCAGAATTGAGGGGTTAACAGAAATTCCTCTGGGTATTGTTTGTAATCATTTTGAGGCTAGAGTAAAGGATGACTTTGGAGGGGATTGCAGCGAGAATGAAATAGGTGAGTTACATGTATCAGGCCCTGCATTGTCTTCGGGTTACTTAAACGATTCCCTTCAAACCAACTTGAAATTCTATAGTGGTGATGATGGAAAACGGTGGTATAGAACCGGTGATTTTGTCGCAATAAATAATGGAATAATGTATTTTCATGGACGACGAGACCGAATGATCAAAAGAAGGGGGTTCAGAATTGAGCTGGATGATGTGGAAGCCGCAATTATGAAATTAAACTTAGTTGGCAGGGCAGCATGTGTCGCCGTCAAAAACAATAAGGAGGAAGTTGAAATAATTTCATTTGTTGAAATCGGAATGAACGACATCAACATTTTAGGATTAAAAATTTCACTTTCAAAAATTTTACCCTTATCTTATATGCCCGATAAAATCATTAAAGTGAATGTATTACCAACAACTTCAACCGGTAAGGTTGATTATGTTTCATTAACCAAGGAATATGCTCGATAATATATTAAATAAAGAAGACCTACAACTCTACATACACGCTTCGGACTTTTCCAGAAAGCATCTTTCCGGTTCGTTTGAAGAGGCGGACAGAAGCTGTTCATTTGCTAAATTATCCTGGGATCAATTGGTAAAAAGCGGGTACACTTCTCTGTTTGTCTCTAAAGAGAATGGAGGTTATGGATTGGGGTTGAAATCAGTTGCAGCGGTTCTGAACGGGCTTTCACGATATTCCAATGATAACGGCTTGCTTTTTTCTCTCGCGGCACATTTGCTAGCTGCCCAAGCTCCAATAGTAAAGTTTTTAAACCCCGGACACAATATTTTTAAAGAAATATGTGGTGGAAGTATCTTAGCAAATGCAATGTCTGAAAGTCAGGGAGGCTCCGATGCTTTTTCCATGACCTCTACTGCACAGCGAAAAAACTCAGGTTATCAAATAAGGGCAAGTAAGGTTTTTGTGACCAACGCTCCAATAGCATCATTTGCTTTGGTTTTTGCCGTAACAGATATTGAAAAAGGGGTGTTTGGAGGTATTTCTTGTTTTATAGTTCCCAAAGAAAATTTTGAAGCGGGAGCCCCCCTACAAAAGATGGGATTAAGAACCAGCCCAACAGCTGAACTTTTTGTCGATTCAAATTGTTCTAACGATAATATGTTGGGCTCTGAAGGAAGCGGATTCATCACCTTTCAATACGCCATGAATGCGGAGCGTATTGGAATTGCTGCGTTGCATTTGGGTACCATGGAGCGATTGTTGAGCAGCACGCTGGAAAAAGCAAGGCAAAAAAAGCCTAACGGTAAAGATTTAATGGCATTTCAAGCGGTTTCTCATTTAATCGCTGAAATGAAGGTCAAAATTGATGCTTCAAGATTGTTCGTTTATCATGCTGCTGAAATGTTTGATAAGGGGTATAATGTAAATGACCTGGCTTCTGAAGTAAAAGTTTTGGTAAGTGAGTCCTTAAATTTTTGTGCATCAACTGCCTTGCAAATTCATGCAGGAAATGGCTATGTCGAAGGTTGGCTGGAAAGATTTGTACGAGATGCTCATGCTGCAACCATATATTCTGGTACAACAGAAATACAGAAAAATATAATTGCTGCTCATTTAATCTGAAGTTATGAAAAACGACATTTTTGATGTTGCCATAATAGGTGGAGGACCAACAGGATCTACTATTGCTTCCTTGCTGGCAAGGGATGGGCATAAGGTTGTAGTTTTTGAGAAAGAAAAATTTCCTCGCGACCATGTCGGTGAATCCTTATTGCCTT
>JBKBUQ010000090.1:0-11467 GCA_046289975.1 Flavobacteriales bacterium
ATCTCAACCTACGGGTTGAAAAGGGTGAATTTTACAGTTTGCTGGGCCCCAACGGTGCGGGAAAAACAACAACCATCAACATGCTTAATACCTTGCTCGATCCCAGTGAAGGATCGGTCAGTATTAACGGATTATCCCTGAATGCACATCGCAATTCCATTCGCAGACAGATTGGCGTTGTTCCGCAGGAAATCTCCTTGTATGATGAATTAAGCGCATTCGACAACCTGCGTTTTTTCGGTTCACTCTACGGTATAACGGAGTCTCTGTTAAGAGTGAGGATTCACCATTTGCTGGAGGAATTCGGGCTCATTGACCGGATGAATGAAAAAATAAAGCACTATTCCGGCGGAATGAAACGGCGGATAAATATTGCATCTGCATTATTGCATCAACCTGCATTGGTTTTTATGGATGAACCAACAGTGGGAATTGATCCGCAAAGCAGAAATAATATTTACGAGGCCATTCAACGTTTGCGCAAGGATGGAGTTACGATTTTGTATACCACCCACTACATGGAAGAGGCAGAGCGGTTTTCAGATCGTATCGGAATCATTGATCATGGTACCATCATTGCAGAAGGCACACTCGCCCAGTTGTACACTCGCGCCGGTCATGACGATTCGATGGTGATTGAACTGGCAGAAATCAATGAGAAACAGTTTATACAAATTCAAAACCTCAACGGAGTTGTCGTAAGCCGTACCGAAAACCGGATTCAGTTTCATGGCGACGATTTACGGAAAAAGATTCCTTCCATTATGTTGATGATTACGGAACTTGGATTAGATCTGATCCACCTCGATATTCGGAAACCCGATCTGGAAGCAGTGTTTCTTTCACTTACAGGAAAAAACCTCAGAGACTGATGTTTAAAATAGCCCGAAAAGATCTCATGTTGTTTTTCAATGATAAGAAGGCAGTGCTGCTCACCTTTCTTATGCCTATGGGATTGATCACGCTTTTCGTATTTGCGTTTGGAGGCAATCAGAAAAAGCGCGACATGAATGAAATGCGCTTATTGGTAGCAGATGAAGATCAATCGAAAGATTCAAAAGAGCTTGTTGCGCAATTGGATTCTCTTCCCACCATTCGAATTGAACAAATAGACTGGGGAAAAGCAAAACAACATGTTTCCGCCGGTGAACGTTCTTCGGCATTGCGGATTTTTCCTTCTTATTCGGATTCTCTGCAAATGGGAGTTTCCGGATTTGGATTTTATTTTGATCAGGCCCGTCAAACTGAAGCGGCCATGATTCAGGGTGTTCTTTCCGGTTTTCTTTTCGCTCAGGAAGGCGATAAAGTCATGAGGGGATCATTGGGAACTCAACTTGAAACAGAGTTCGGAATGGAAGACAGTTCTTCACGAGAAATGGTACTGATGATGGTGGAGCAGATGATGGCAAAAAATTCGATACAGGATCCATCCGTTTCGATGATGCGCCTAGAAGAAGTGCGATCTGACGAAGGCATGAATCCAACTCTTGTTCATGCTGTAGGCGGAACAGCGGTTATGACACTTTTATTTTCTGTTGCTGCAATGGGTGCAGGATTGCTTGAAGAAAAGGAAAAAGGCACACTTCGGAAATTATTGTTGGCACCTATTCATCCTATTCAAATTCTGTTCGGGAAATTGATCTCTGCCCTTGCTATTGGTATTATTCAATTATGGCTGATGCTGATATTTGCCTGGTTGGTTTTCGGACTTCAGATCCTTCCGCATATACCTTCCCTTTTTCTGATCATCTTTTTTACTGCATTATGCTGCGGTTCATTTGGTGTTTTCCTCGCCTCTTTCTGCACCACGCGAAAACAGGTGGAGGGCTTGTCTACCATTATCGTGCTTGTAATGAGTGCAATCGGCGGCTCCATGATTCCTACTTTTTTTATGCCGGAGTTTATGCAGCAGCTTTCTGTCCTTTCGGTGAATTATTGGTCCATTCAGGCTTTCTACGATGTTTTTTGGAGAGATGCCGAATGGATGGTCTTGTTCTTCAAGTTAATGGTGTTGTTTTCAATCAGTCTGGTGATGATTGCCATTGCTATCCCCCTTTATAAACGAAATATTTTACGCTTGTCCTGAACATTTCAAGTCGTGCCTTGTTACAAGGTGTACAGTTATGAAGAAGTATTCCATACGCGATATCGAAAAATTGACGGGCATAAAGGCGCACACCATTCGTATGTGGGAAAAACGCTATAATATTCTCGAACCGGACCGAACATCAACAAATATCCGTAAATACAGCGATCAGGAATTAAAACGCATCTTAAACATTTCAATTCTCAATTCCTGTGGCTTAAAGATTTCCCGGATTGCAGGATTAACGGATAATGATCTCGCAATAAAAGTGCTGGAGCTGCAAAAGGAAAATATCTCTGAGGACGTTTTCATTGAGCGCATGGTGGTGGCAATGATTGAATTGAACGAAGAGTTATTTGAGGAGATTCTTGATGAGGCCATAGAGAAAAAAGGTTTTGAGCAAGCCATGCTCCTCATTGTTTATCCTTTCTTGCAGAAAATAGGCATACTCTGGCAAACAGGAAGTATCAATCCTGCACAGGAACATTTTATCTCACACCTCATCCGCCAAAAATTAATGGTGGCTACCGATGCACTAAAGGGAAAGAAAGCAGATAAGGCAACGTTCATTTTGTTCCTTCCTGTCCATGAGATGCATGAAATTGGATTACTCTTCTACAATTACCTTTTGCGGGCCAGAGGTTACCAGGTGGTCTATCTCGGACAAGCAGTTCCATTCGACGATCTCGAAAAGGTTGCGACGATTCGTCCTGCTAAATACATACTTACCTTTTTTGTTTCTCCCGTGCCTGAAGATGGTTTGCAGGAGTACATCAATAAAATGCATCACACTTTTCCAAAAGCAAAAATTTTCGTTACAGGTTTTCAATTAGGATTAGAACAGGATTTATCTTATCCTGATAACATCGTTCCGGTAAAAGCAGTAAGTGAGTTTTTAACCCATCTCAAATAAAAAAGCCGGAGCATAAACCCCGGCTGAGCATTAAATTTTTATAGTATCAATATTGATTCGCATTCCAGCGTGTCTGTTGAATGCGGATGAATTCAAGGTGCGCACGTGCATCACGTACGTATTTGTTTACCCCGATATTGATTACCCGATTAGCAGTCATTTCTGCATTGGTATAATCGTTCAGCCAGATGTAAGCTTCTGTCATGTTTACCAGACAAGCTGATGTTACATTCGCATCTACTCTTGCCTTACGGTCGTTCGGATTTGATTCCTGAAGAATTTGATTGTAGACTCCCAATGCTTCATTGAATTTGGCATGGGCCTGAGCGATTTTGTCAGGGTAGGCAAGTTGTAACAATCCCGCTTCCATAGCCGAATAAGCCTTTTGAACATCGGTATAATCAACGCCTTTTTGTTTTGCACTATAAAGCTCTATTCTGCGAACAATAACAGGGAAGCCATGGTTCTGTGTGAGGTATCCTGTTATAAGATTGCACATTTCATTTACAGAAGAGCGCTGGCGTTCTTCCCAGGTTGGCAATTCATTGTCGAACCACCACAATTCAAGCTCGGCCTTGGTTGCAAATTCCTTGGTGCGCGTGCTTTGAAAGGGTTCTGTCTCTACAATACGCTGGTTAAAAACAGTGCCACGACCCGGAACATCGATGCGCATTGTAACGGGATGGCGGTACTGAATGACGTAGGAATATTTTTCTGTAGGCGCTTGTCCTGTTTTATCCAAACGAATCGGACCTTTTTCAAAACCATCAAAAGTGAGAGTAATTCTGGTCTGTGATCCCGCATTCAGAGTGATTCCTTCCGGACGTATAGCTGCTGTTACCGAAGCCGGAACGATGTCTTGGAGAATAAATGGTTTTTTAGGCCGTAAAGGAGGATTCATTCCTGGATAAGGCGGCTTTACCGGAGGCTGAGCTGTTGTATTTCCTGCAGCAACCTGTTTTTCCCATTGCACCATGTTGTTGAGGTGCTGTCGATCAATTTGATCGGTTTGCATTTCATACGCATTCATATACCCTTCCAATGTAACCAGGTAGTTCTGACGGGCTTGTTCCCAGGCTTTCAGAGAATCATCGTTACGCTGTTTATAGCTCATCTGCACATCAAGTGCGTAGGTTCTGGAGTTATCGGTGATTTTAACAAGAGGCAACTGGGTGTATTTGAAAGTCACCTTGTTGTCGAGAATGTTTTGAGCAGAAGCGCTGAGCCAGAGCAGGGGAAGGGCAAAAAGTAGAAATTTTTGTTTCATGGTAGGAAGATTTTAAAAGGCACAAAGCCAATATCGTGCCATTTGAGTCTTTAAAGATAATTTCTTTCACCAATACACCGAAGAAATAGGGATTATTTGGAATTCCTCTAAATTTGAGCGCTAAATCACATTTTCAATCTTCCAATTCAAACACTATGTACGGCAAGTTTCAGGAACATCTGCGCAATGAATTACAGACTATCGAAGAGTCGGGCCTTTTTAAGCGTGAGCGAATCATCACAACAGCACAGGGCGCCTCGGTAAAAGTGAGTTCCGGCCAGGAAGTTTTGATTTTTTGTGCAAACAATTATCTCGGACTTTCCTCTCATCCGCGTGTGGTGGAAGCAGCGCACAATACCCTTGACCGCCATGGATACGGTATGAGTTCGGTTCGTTTTATTTGCGGTACACAGGATATTCATAAGGAACTGGAAGAAAAGATTGCCGGATTTCTGGGGATGGAAGACACGATTTTGTACGCTGCATGTTTCGATGCTAATGGTGGAGTTTTTGAGCCATTACTGGGCGAAGAAGACGCAATCATTTCTGACGAATTGAATCATGCTTCCATTATCGATGGGGTTCGTTTATGTAAAGCACAGCGTTTCCGTTACAAGAACTGCGACATGAATGACCTTGAGGAGCAATTAAAAAAAGCAGAAGGATGCCGTTTTAAAATGATTGTTACCGACGGCGTTTTCTCAATGGATGGATTTGTTGCTCCATTGGATAAAATTTGCGATCTGGCAGATAAATACAATGCGCTCGTAATGGTAGATGAATCGCATGCAACAGGATTCATAGGTAAAACCGGACGAGGGTCAGTTGAGTTACGAAATGTAATTGGACGGGTAGACATCATTACAGGCACACTGGGTAAAGCACTCGGAGGAGCAATGGGTGGATTTACTACCGGAAAAAAAGAAATTATTGAAATGTTGCGTCAGCGTTCGCGTCCGTACCTTTTCTCCAACTCACTTGCTCCGCATATAGTGGGTGCATCCATTGCGGTTTTCGATATGCTGAGAGAAACCACCGAATTGCGCGATAAGCTGGATACCAATATTACCTACTTTAAGGAAGGAATGCGGAAAATCGGACTTGAATTCAAGGATGGTGAATCGGCGATTGTTCCGGTGATGTTATATGATGCAAAATTGGCTCAGGAGTTTGCTGCACGTATGCTTAAGGAAGGTATTTATGTGATCGGTTTCTTTTTCCCTGTTGTTCCGAAAGGTCAGGCTCGCATTCGTGTGCAATTATCAGCTGCACACGAAAAGGAACACTTGGATAAAGCTATTGCTGCATTCGAAAAAGTTGGCAAGGAACTCGGCGTGATCAAGTGATGAGGTTGATTGTTCTTCTCTCTTTTCTCTTTTGTTCCTGTTCGGATACTATGAACACCGCAGTGGAGAAAAAAGATGAACCTGCACCGCAAAATCCGGGACATTATCCCTTGCTTGAACAGCGTTGGCAGGATATCAAGGACAGTTCACATCAGGTTCTGCTTTCAAACCGAAAATGGATCGATCTGTATGCAGGCGATACTGTTTCGGTTAATCCTTACGAACTTTATGCTGAGAGTCCGCTTAAAGATGGAATACCCTCCCCACATGGTAAAGTGCTTTGGCTGGAGGAAAGTCCGGGTAATTTTTACGAATTTGAGATCCTTGAACTTGATTCTTTTCGCCTGAAACTCCGTCATGTAGAGGCCGACAGGATTCACTTCTTCACAATAAGTTCAGGGCAATAGACTGTGAATCAACCAAAAACACCATCAATACGCCCTTTGCAATATTTTTTTGCCCGCATTCACAGGTTCGTGTTGAAAAGTTTGGCTGATTAGAATTATGTTGTAAATTTGCAGCCCCAATTTCCGGGAACGAATTGATTTAAAAAAGAATAAAAGTGGACAGTATCAGCTACAAGACCATTCATCCTAATAAGGAAACGGTCAAGAAGGAATGGCTCCTCGTAGACGCGACCGATCAGCCTCTTGGTCGCTTGACCAGCCAGATCGCGAAGTTGCTTCGTGGTAAGCATAAGCCCAGCTTCTCACCCCATGTAGATTGTGGTGATCATGTTGTGGTAATTAATGCCGAAAAGGTGAAGTTTACAGGTAACAAGCTTTCTGAGAAGCAGTATGTGCGTTATACAGGATATCCTGGCGGACAGCGTTTTGCTACTCCTGAGCAGGTTCTTGCCAAGCAGCCGGGTCGTGTGGTAGAAACCGCAATTAAGGGTATGCTTCCCAAGAATCGTCTTGGACGCGCTGTGTTTCATAACCTGCATGTTATTGCCGGCACCGAGCACAAATACCAGGCACAAAATCCAAAAACCGTTAATCTTAACGATATTTTCTAATTACAATGGAAGTCATCAACGCACTCGGACGCCGTAAGGCAGCAGTTGCCCGCGTTTATCTAAACAGCGGTAAGGGAACTGTAACCATAAACAATACTGACCTTAAGGAGTATTTCCCCACGGCTGTCCTTCAGTACAAAATCAACCAGAGTTTCCTGCTTACCGGTACAGAAGGTAAGTACGATGTTACCGTTAATGTAGACGGTGGCGGTGTAAATGGACAAGCTGAGGCTATTCGCCTTGGTATTGCCCGTGCACTTGTGGAACTTGATGAAACCATGAAGCCTGCGCTCAAAGCAGCCGGACTTATGACACGTGACCCCCGTATGGTGGAACGTAAGAAGCCTGGTCAGAAGAAAGCACGTAAGCGCTACCAGTTCTCGAAGCGTTAATTCGCTTTTGGAATCGGAGCTCGTTTAGCATCCAAACTTGCCGGACTCATCGGGTGTTCCCCTGGTGGCTACCGGCAGGTTGCTTTATAAACAATAAGTAAAAGGAACGTAAACAAAATCAAAAAATGTCAAAAGTTACATTCAACGAACTGCTTGATGCAGGGGTGCACTTCGGTCACCTGAAAAGAAAGTGGAATCCGAACATGGCGCCTTATATCTTCGACGAGAAGAAAGGTATCCACATTATCGACCTTAACAAGACCATCGCGAAACTTGAAGAAGCATCTGATGCTATCAGACAGATTGCACGCTCAGGCAAAAAAGTACTTTTCGTTGCTACCAAAAAGCAGGCTAAAGACGTAGTTGCAGATCGCGTGAAGAACGTGAACATGCCTTTCGTTACTGAACGCTGGCCAGGCGGTATGCTTACCAATTTTGCGACAATCCGTAAATCGGTTCGTAAAATGTCGAACATCGACAAAATGGGAGCAGATGGTACACTGAATACAATTTCAAAGCGTGAGCGTCTACAGGTTTCCCGTCAGCGTGCGAAACTTGAAAAGAACCTGGGAACAATTGCAGACATGACACGTCTTCCTGCTGCATTGTTTGTGGTTGACGTTCTTAAAGAACATATCGCAGTTGCAGAAGCCAAGCGTCTGAACATTCCTGTTTTTGCAATGGTTGATACCAACTCAGATCCTAATCAGGTTGATTTCGCGATTCCTTCAAACGACGATGCATCTAAGTCAATTGCAAAAATTCTTGATGTAATGATCGCTGCTATTACTGAAGGTTTGAGTGAGCGTAAGGTTGATAAAGCATCCACCGGAGAAGATGATGGTGAAGAGGTTACCGACAACAAGCGTATTGCAAACTTTGATGAAGAAGTTGATGCAGAAGGGAAGAAAAAAGCACCGGCTAAACCTGCTGCTAAACCTGCTTCTGCAAAGCGCCCTGCGCCACGCTCAAAATAATTTTTTAACGATTTAAAACACTAACTATATGTCATCAGTTGCAATTTCCGCCGCAGATGTGAATAAACTACGCCAGCAAACCGGAGCCGGGATGATGGATTGTAAGAAAGCACTGATCGAGGCCAATGGCGATTTCGAAGCTGCTGTAGATATCCTTCGTAAAAAAGGACAGAAAGTTGCCGCAAACCGCGCCGATCGTTCTGCCGGAGAAGGATGTGTTATTGCCGCAGTTTCTGCCGACAAAAAATTCGGTGTGGTTCTTTCCTTGAACTGCGAAACCGATTTCGTTGCAAAAAACGAAGAGTTCGTGCAGCTAACCAAAGATTTTGTTAAGCTCGCTCTTGACAAAAAGTCAAAAAGCAAAGAAGATTTTCTTGCACTGGATTTTAACGGTATCAGCGTAAACGAAAAACTCGTTGAGCGTACCGGTGTTATCGGTGAGAAAATTGAAATTGGTTCATTCGAAACTCTCGAAGGAGAATTTATCGGTCATTATATCCATGCCGGAAATCGTCTTGCTACAATTGTTGCATTCAACAAGGCAACTGCAGACGATAAAGCAAAACAGGTGGCGATGCAGGTTACTGCAATGAACCCTATTTCTGTGGATGAAGCTTCTGTTCCTGCTGATGTTGTGGCGCGTGAACTTGAAGTTGGTAAAGAACTCGCTATTCAGGAGGGAAAACCTGCTGAAATGGCTGAGAAAATTGCTCAGGGTCGCCTGAACAAATTCTACAAAGAAACCACGCTCCTCAATCAGGAGTTCATCAGTAACCCCAAGCAAACCATTAAACAATTTCTTGCGGAAGGAGATAAGGATCTCACCGCAACGGCATTCAAGCGAGTGGCACTGAGTTAATTTATTCCCTATGAAAAGAGAGACATTGTCTCTCTTTTTTTTTGAATTGATAAACGCAAAACATGAAATACAAAAGGATCCTTCTTAAACTCAGTGGCGAAGCGCTCATGGGCGATAAGCAATTCGGAATTGATAATCAGCGTCTCAATCAATATGCGAAAGAGATCAAGGAAATTCACGATAAGGGAATTCAGGTTGCATTGGTAATAGGTGGTGGAAATATTTTTCGCGGCGTGCAGGCAGAGCAGGGTGGAATGGAGCGTACGCAGGGCGATTATATGGGAATGCTTGCAACCATGATCAACTCTATGGCCTTACAGGCAGCGCTGGAGCAAATGGGAGTAAGTACACGTTTGCAGTCTGCAATTAAAATGGAACAGATTGCCGAACCATTCATTCGCCGCCGTGCGATTCGTCACCTCGAGAAAAACCGTGTTGTGATCTTTGGTGCAGGAACAGGAAATCCCTTTTTTACTACCGATACCGCAGCATCATTGCGTGCAATTGAAATTGAAGCTGATGTTATCTTGAAAGGAACCCGTGTAGATGGAATCTATACTGCTGATCCGGAAAAGGATCCATCTGCTACGAAATATGATCGTGTCACTTTTACCGAGGTTTATGAAAAGGGATTGAACGTAATGGATATGACAGCTTTTACGCTTTGCAATGAGAACAAGGTTCCCATTGTAGTTTTTGATATGAACAAGTCCGGAAATTTGAGCAAGGTTGTAAGCGGAGATAAAGTAGGAACCTTGGTAGAATTCTGATTTTCTTATTTTCGCATAATACTTCTATCACTATGAGCGACGTTAAAACCATCATTGATCTTTGTAAGGAGGAAATGAATCAAGCCATTTCTCACCTTGAAAATGAACTTGCCAAGGTGCGTGCAGGTAGAGCAAATCCATCGATGCTCGATAGCGTTTTGGTGGATTATTACGGATCTACTGTACCGATGAGTCAGGTGGCAAACGTAAGCACTACCGATGCGCGTACCATTCGTATTCAGCCATGGGAAAAGAATATGCTGAATCCGATTGCCGAGGCCATCATGAACAGCAATCTTTCGCTGAATCCGCAGAACAACGGAGAAGTACTAATCATTTCCATTCCGCCACTTACCGAAGAGCGCAGAAAAGAATTGTGCAAGAAGGCAAAGTCGGAGGGAGAAGATGCCAAGATCAGTATTCGCAATCACCGCAGAGATGCCAACGAAGCCATTAAGAAATTACAAAAGGATGGCCTTCCCGAAGATGAAGCGAAGGACGGGGAAACAAAAATTCAGGACCTCACCAATACGTTCAGCACAAAGATCGATCAATTGGTTGAGCAAAAAGAAAAGGATATCATGACTGTATAAAAAAAGCCCCGGAAGTCCGGGGCTTTTTTTAGTTAGACAATATCAGTGGGATAAAATAAACAGAATCAGTAGAGGTTAATTTAATGAGATAGACTCCTCGTTCTAATGATTGAACGAACAATTGTGTGGATTTTCCTGTCACATTTTTATCAACGATCAATTTACCATCAGTCGAGTAGATTTCTATCCGTGAATTAATCATGAATTCAGGTGAGAGAATTGTAATCATATCGCGTGCGGGATTGGGGAATACCAAAGGCTTTTCGTCTGCAGATAAGTCATTTATTCCATTGATCCCGTTTTGATTGACAACGATTAACTCATTGATAATTCCGTTGGTAACGGTTACACTACCGGTTCTTGCGATGCCGGTATTTTCTTCTGCGAAAACAGTAAGCGAACTATTCCCTGAACCTGAGTTGATATCGATCGTTAACCATGCATCATTTGAACTCACGATCCAAGAACCGGATGTGGTGATTGACACCAATTGATTGGAGGCTGTCTCAGGAAAATTGATTAGTGTTGGAGTTAGACTTAATGTAGTGGCATTAGCATCTTGGGTTATCCATAATGTATCAGATTTTGTTCCTGATTGAACTGTCACATATCCGTTCTGAGAGGAACTAAGTGAATTGAGTCCTACATTTACATCAAACGAACTGATTCCGCTTCCGCTTGAGGCATTGGTAGTGATCCATGTTGCTGATGAATTGATAGTGTATGCGACATTCGAAACCACATTTACAACATAACTGTTTCCTGTTGCAGGAATACTTAAAGAGGCTTCAATTATATTTAACAGGCTGTCTTCGCCTTGTTGTTCTAGAAAAACAGTTTTAGTTCTAAAACCTCGAGTAAAAGTTGCAATTGCACTGCGTGTAGTTGTGGTTGTATTTGCGATTGCAGTTATACCTAGCGGGCCATTACCTGATCCTGATGCTGCAGAAAGGTTAATCCATGCTGCAGGGCAAGTTACCTGCCAAATGCTATCGGAACTTACAGTGACATTTTGCCCCTGTCCGGATGAAATGAAACTGAGTGCAAGAGGATTCACATCAAGATTGCGGTGATCAACTACCACAATGTCGAAGTCTTCAATATCTCCTCCTTGATCGGATGTGTTACAAGGACTGGTAGTCGGGTTTGGAAAGTTTTTTACGTAAACCCGCATTCTGGTTGTTCCCTCAACCGCGTTTGAAGGAACAGTGAAATTAAGTGATTTTGTTCCTGTAATGATGTATGC
>JBKBUQ010000090.1:11477-11755 GCA_046289975.1 Flavobacteriales bacterium
TCTCCGGCATCGTTGAAATCGCCATCAATGTTCCAATCAATCCACATGGCAGGCGCAACGCTTCCGGTAAATGTAGCAGAGAATGTGTAGGTAGAATCGCGTTTGAGTGTGGTGGACAGTCCTGTATTGATATAACCTTCGTTATTGGAAGAGGTTCTGTTGATGGTGTTAAGGGTTACATTAGTGAGTCCGTTTGTACCGCTGATTGCAAGTGCCGGTGTACACCAGAAGCTGGCATTGCTTGATTGCTGAATAGAAACGTTGCTTTGAATTCCGCC
>JBKBUQ010000091.1:0-11700 GCA_046289975.1 Flavobacteriales bacterium
ATACGGTTGCAGTGGTGGTGCATCCGTTGGCATCAGTAATAGTTACAGTGTATGTGCCTGCGTTATTAAGTCCGCTAAGATTTTGAGAAGTAGCAGAAAAAGATGAAGGACCTGTCCACGCAAAGTTGTATCCGGTGGATCCTCCGCTTACACTTAAGGTCACTGTTCCATCATTGCCAAGAATTACATCGGTAGATGTGGCAGAAGCAGTAAGAGCAGTAGGTTCTGTAATATCAACAGAAAAAGTAGAAAAACAATTGTTGTTATCGGTAACTTCAAGGATATAAGTTCCTGCACCAACTCCTGTTAAATCTTCTATGGTGGTAGCGTTTACATCATTCCAAAGGTAAGTTGCAGTGGATGCTTTTGAACTTAATGTTACATCTACTTGTGCTTCACCATCTGTATCGCCATTGCATTGTAGTGCTGTTACAGATGTCGATCCTAAAACTATAATAGGATTCATATTTACAATAACTTCTACCTCCTCACGAATGGATGTACAGTTGTTTGCATTCGTTGATTGAACAAAATAGGAAGTTGAGGATGCAAGAGTACCTGTCGTAAAGCTGGATCCTGTATTGAAGGAAGAACCTCCTGTTGCTGAGGTAAACCAAGAAATTGTTCCTGGATTTGAAGTTGTAACAGTAATTGTTGCAGCACTTCCTTCACAGATTTCATTTCCTGTTGCCCCCGCAATATTGGATAAAGCAGGTGTGGTAACCGGAGCAAGGTAATTCATATAAAAACTCGATTTTAAATCTCGTGCGCCGAAAAAGAAATCAGGCGTGCCATCAACGTTAAAGTCTGCGACGGCAACACAATTGTCGGCACTACCTAGATTGTATGCACAGTTTGTTTGAAGAGTAAGTTCGCATCCATTATTGAGGTATACTCTTCCAGAACCTCCCCAATAAGAAGTAACAAGATCAAGGAAACCATCGCTATTAATGTCAACAAATTCAACATCCCCAAATCCCATTGGGATCAATTGGTTGACTGTTGATGAAAAGTTTCCGTTGCCATCATTAAAACGTACTGTAATACCATAATTGTTATAGGAATCGTTGGTCATATAGTCTACAAAGCCATCTTGATTCCAGTCAATCAAACGTGCTCCACCACTGTAGTTCGCAGGAGCGGTTACCATAGTAAATGTACCATCATTCGAATTGTTTAAAAACAGTCTGGCACCCCATGATGATCCTCCGGTAACAATATCCATATCACCATCCATATCAATGTCTCCAACATCGATTGAATTTCTAGGTCCGGAAGTATTATCTAAACTGGCTGAAAGAATGAATGCAGGTGCTCCGGTAGTTCCTATATTTAACCACACTTCAGTATAATCGGTTGCGCCCATTCCTGAATTACCGGCAATGATGTCGATCCTGTTATCATCGTCTACATCAGCAATTTTTACAACAGAAACATTTCCTGTTCCATTTAAAGTAATTGCAATCGGTGAAAAATTCCCCATACCATCGTTTACAAATACTTTTATAATGTTACCTGAATAATGAATGAAGTCATCATCTCCATCATTGTCAATGTCTCCTGCGCCTGTTGGAGATATATAACCTCCGGGAGGAACCAAAACAGTAAAGGCTGAAAAGTTTCCTTTCCCATCATTTGGATAGAATCTTACCTCAGTATTTTCAGCAGTCACCAAAAGATCGATGTATCCGTCATTGTTAAAGTCGCCAGTTGTTGCAAGTGCTAATCGATCAACAGATGAAGTGGACCCAATAGATGATTGCAAACTGATATAATCTGATTTGTAATCAGTGGTATAATTTGAGGTTGTTCCGGATAAATTAAAATTTACCAATGTTCCTGCATAACTGTTTCCAAGTACATTATTTAATGTTGTTGAGGTGTTATTTGCGTTTGCAATTCCGTCATTAAAATGAAACTGTGCTAACAGTCCAGTTGTATTTGCAGGCATTTGACAATGCATATTGTTTAGAATGTCCGTAGCGGTCCGGGTTACTGTCCAAATACGAACTTCATCTATTGTGCCCTGGAAGTCTTCGCTTAAAAAATTGTCTCCAATATGAATAGGATTGGGAGTTGTTCTAAAACTAAAACCCGGCAAAGAAGCAGTTGAAAGTTCTACACCATCAATAAATATTTTTATGGTTGTTCCGTCCCATGTGCCTGCAACATGTTGCCATACACCGGGGGTAACAGTGCCAGGTGCACTAAATACACCCACATAACCTGAGCCTGCATCTGCCCAGAATGTATATCGGTTATTATCTTTTCTGAGTAGAAATTGCATTTGGTTATTGTTGCTGGTTGTGCTGTAATTTCCAATTATGCATCCCAGTCCGGTGTTGCTTGTTGGTTTAACCCATGCTTCCACGGTAAAGGTGTTAATGGGGTCAAGAACTGTATTGATGGATGTGCCTAGTTCAACCCGATCGTTGTTACCATCAAAATCTAGTGCAGCCCCTTCCTGGCTTTTAGCATTTTTCTGAAATCCCAGAATGGTAAAAACTGAAAGGGAAAATAAGAGTAGTTTTTTATTCATGACTTTTGTTTTTTTTACCACAAGATTAGGTATAAATGCCCAAATGATATTGTGCGTAAAAACAGAAAACCAGGGGATTAGCGCGAAATGCTGAATTTTGTACACGAAATGCAATGAGGATATTCAGGCATTAAAAAGCAAATCCAACACCCCCGGCTTAAAGTTTCTCGACAAAGGAATTTCCTCTCCACTGAGAAGGTGGATGGTGGCGTTGGCTTCCCGGATAAAAAGTGGATTCACAAAATAAGCTCTGTGGGTTTGTATAAGAGGTAATCCCAGTTCACTCACAACGGTTTTCAGACTCTTTCGGATTACGTACCTTTTTTTTTCAGAATACAATTCTGTGTAATGTTGGTCTGATTTTAAATAGATGATTTCAGTTTCGGGAATTCGTACATCGTGTGTTCCGTCTCGGAATTTATAGTATCTGACATTTGCAATACGTGAAAAAGCGAGTTCCAGGTTGGCATACAATTCCGGTCGCGATACCGGTTTTATCATGTAGCCCAAGGGTTGCGTAGCAATGGCACGGCTCACGGTTTTTGTATCTCCATGTGCGGTTAAAAAGAGAAAGGGTACCGAGCAATTCGATAAACGCTCTGCAAGACTGATTCCGTCTTCTCCTCCACCAAGCCGGATATCCAGAAAAGCAATTTCCGGCGAGAAATTTTTTATTTTTTCCAGAGCTTCTGCAGCACCAGATGCGATCTCTGTCTGCGACATCGGATACATCTCTCCAATCATAAATCGGAGGTTTTCTGCAATGAGCAGTTCGTCTTCAACAATAAGGATTTTATGCGACTGGTTCATCCTTGGGGAAAGTTATGGAAAATATGAATTCATCTCCCTTTTTTTTCCATGCCGCTGAGCCATTGATCTGACTACTCAGCATCTGTATCAGGTAAAGCCCAAGCGATTTGCCGTTTCTTGCACTGTAATCTGCAGGTATTCCTTCTCCCATGTCAGAAAGGCTTACGATAAACGATTTGCCGCTTGATTTTAGGCTTAAGTGCAAAGGGTGGGAACGATCTACCGGTGCATGTTTGCAGCTGTTGGTTATTAGCTCATTAACGATCAATGAAACGGGAACAGCTTTTGAAAGGGAAAGCTCTGCATTTTCAATGGAGAGGCCAAGGCACTCGGATGGTTTTTTACCCATGGCAAGCAGTATATTTTCTGTTAGATTTAACAGCGCTTTACCCATGTTTATTTTGGCATCGTTGTCTTTGTCATAGAGATGTTTGTGGATGCTTGCAATCGAATCTATTCTCATAATGCTGTCCTTTAATTCTGATTTTACCTGATCGTTTTCACTTCGGTTCAATTGCATCTGAAGCAGTCCTGCCAGCACCGCGAGATTGTTTTTTACCCTGTGACTGATCTCCTGTACCAAGGCTTCGTTGGCAACTAATGCTGATTTGAGTTCCTGATTTCGTTTTTCCTTTTCAGAATTCTCTTTGCGTAAACGGATTTTCGTTTTTCGTTGGATGAGTCCGTAACCTGCAAGTGATAACAACAGAATAAAGGCTAAACTTAATCCGAGGGTGTAAATAGTTTTTTCCTTGAGTACCGATTCCTTTTCGAGTCGTTCGTTTTTGATCAGGATTTCCTGTTCCCGAATTTTTTGTTCATTCCTGCTTTGAGAAAACAAGGCTTCTACCATTTTGGTATTTTGACTATATTGTTCATCTTTCCAATTGATCACCGATTCCAAACGCCGTTTTTCGTAGTATATTCCGGAATCCTGTCGGTTGAGTTGATAGCTGATGTTTCGCAAATCTTCAAGGAGCAAACATTCGATTTGGTACCATTTTTTGTTTTTGGTAAGGTGTAATGCTTTATGCGTGATGGCTGCACTTTCCTTAAGCCGATTCAAGGTGCCATAAACTACCGAGATGTGATGCATGGCGTTAATGGCGTATCGTAGCATTCCGTTATTTTGCCAAATCGAATCGGCCCGAAAAAAATGGGGAAGGGATTCTTCCAGTTTTCTTTGCACCCTGAGAACATAGCCAATCTCATTTTCTGAAGTGGCAATCAGTGAAGGATCATTCAATTTTTCTGCAATATTCAGAGCTCGATAAGAATAATAGAGGGATGAATCTAACTCGCCTGTTTCTGAATGCACAGCAGCAAGTCGGTTGTACAACATGGCTTGAGTTTCCGGATTTTTTTCGGCATCGGCCCGTAGCTTGTTCAGAACTTTATAAGCAGTACTGTGCTCGGCTGTTTTGCGGTAAAATTCTCCAAGAGAAATTCCGGATCTGACTTTTTGAGTTACACTCCCGTGTTGTGCGAATATTGAATTTGATTCGAGAAGATAACTCAATGCCTTTCCGTTTTGATCCACTATGGAAAGAGCGGCAGAAAGGTCAAGGTAAATTTCTGCTTTTAAGGTTGGTAAATAAAGTTTATCTGCAATACGTGCTGCTTTTTCAAGATGAGAGTAAGCTTCAAAAAAATCCGATTTGTAATAATATCCTTTGCCATTTGCCCAGTGAAACATAATTTTTCCGTAGGGGTTAGTACTGTCTGTCGACTCAGCTATAAGAAACAAGCTATCTGGGTTTCTAAACCTTACTCTTTTTTCAAATTCCCTGAAATTCAACGCTGGATCCTGACTGGCGCAATTAAAGCTTTGACCAGTAATGAGGAGAAAAGTAAACAAGGTCTTTTTTGGAAACACGATGACTGAAAGGTAGGAAAGAAATTAGAATTTAGGCAGAGAGGTGTATTTTTTGACCTATTTTTGAACCAGGAATTCAGGGCATAAATTTAATACAACCTTTTAATTTATTTGTTTGGCTTGCATGAACACAAATCCTACTCTGCTCCGTATTCGTCCGCTTGGCTTTCAATGGGCTACGCTCGATCCTTTTATTTTTTGTGTACATCACAACGATCGTTTTCCAAAGGGGAATGCGCACCAAGGTCCAGCTGTTCCTTTAAATGGTCGCCAGAAGGGAAGTGATTTTTCCGGTAAGGATGGATGGAGTATGTATCACGGCGATGCAATTCCCGGATTTCCGGGGCATCCGCATAAAGGATTCGAAACGATAACCGTAGTGCGAAAAGGACTGGTGGATCACACAGATTCTATGGGTGCTTCCGGTAGGTACGGGGATGGCGATGTGCAATGGATGACAGCAGGAAAAGGCGTACAGCATGCTGAGATGTTTCCCTTAGTGCATGAAGAGAAGGAAAACCCGATGGAATTGTTTCAGATCTGGCTCAATCTCCCTGCCAAACACAAACATGCCGATCCGTATTACATCATGTTCTGGAAAGAAAAACTTCCTCATGCTGAATATGTTTCTCCCAACGGAACAAAAGTAAAAGCAGAAATCATTGCAGGCGATCTTTGGGGTGTGAAAGCCCTTATTCCTCCTCCGAAATCATGGGCAGCTGAATCGGTGAACGCTGTTGCCATCTGGATTATTCATTGTCCTGCAGGTGCTTCTTTTAAACTACCCGCAGCGGCAAAAGGATTGAATCGTAGTTTGTATTTCTACGAGGGAAAACAGGCTAAAATTGCTGATTCCGAAATTGGCGTTGGTCATGCTGTTGATTTACTTTCTGAGAGCGAAATAATGATTACCAATACTGGTAATGATGCCGCATTTCTGCTTTTGCAGGGAAAACCCATTGCGGAACCAACCATACAGTATGGTCCGTTTGTAATGAATACCGAAGCGGAAATTCAGCAGGCCTTTGCAGAGTACCGCAAAACCCAATTCGGTGGATGGCCTTGGCCGAAATACGAAATGGTACACGAAAAAAGCGCAGGTAGATTCGCAAAGTATGCCGATGGGAAAACCGAAAAACCGCAATAAGCAACCGATTACCATTCCTGCTTTTTGAAACTTCTTTTTATTCGTTAAAAAGTGTGAAAAGATGGGTTTGAGTTTTTTTACAATCTTAGTTTTGTTGCATGAAAACTCAAATGAAAATACCGGTTTTGGCTTTCCTATTTTTTTGTGCGACACTTATTTCTTCTGCACAGGAAAACGAACCGGATAGTGTTCGGATCAAAAACGAGATTCTGGACAGCTTGTTCATTCAAGAAGTTGAAGCACAAAAGGGAGGCGATAAGGTATTGCATGCCGAACCTTTATTCATTGATTTGATCCGCGATTTAGGAGCTCGTAAAGGAGAGCATGAGCTGAATGTTGGAATGGGACTTACGGATTACAATCAGTTTGATGTTTATACGACTCTTGTAGAATATGAATTTGCTCCGGTTGATCGGTTGGGACTTGAAATAGAATTGCCCTTTTCTTTTCATTACGCAACTAACGGAAATCAGAATGCTCCGGGAAATAAACTGAACAGCTTAAAGCTTGCTGCGCAATATTCTTTTTTTGTCAATGAAAAACGCGCAACTTCACTTGCCCTTGGATATATCCATGAATTTGAGATGACAGAATTTTCCCGTTTCCGCAGTGATCGTTTGTTTAAAGGTAGTGTATTTAATCCATTTTTTGTGGCCGCCAAACGCTGGGGTAAAAATTTTCATACGCTTTTGTATTCAGGACCACTGTTTTTTACCCATTTGAATGGAGGTCATTCGGATCAGTTGCTTCAGGTCAACAGCAATATTCACTACATGATTCCCGGAACAAGAAATTTTGTGGGAATAGAATTCAATAAGGAAGTTTACCAAAACGATTTCGACATGGTGATTCGTCCGCAAATGCGAGTGAGTGTTTCTAAGAACCTGCTGGTGGGAATTGTAACCGGTATTCCAATCAGCAGGGAGAATCAGCGTTTCAGCTCATTTTTACGCCTCATCTACGAACCGCGTAAATCGCTGATGGGCAAAAGCGCTCAACACGGATGTATTTAGCGAATTCCGGGATGCATTTTTTGGAATAAGAAATCCGTTTTTTTACAATAGATCATTTGCAAGGTTAGCCAACTCAGAACGTTCTCCTTTTTCGAGGGTGACGTGTGCATAGAGTTTGCTTCCTTTCAGTCGGTCGATGATGTAGGATAATCCGTTCGACTGTTCGTCGAGGTACGGTGTATCGATCTGAAAAATATCTCCCGTAAAAATGATCTTGGTGTTTTCTCCGGCGCGGGTAATGATGGTTTTTACCTCGTGCGGAGTCAGGTTTTGTGCTTCATCAATTATGAAGAAGATATTGGAGAAACTTCTTCCGCGAATGAATGCGAGTGGGGTAACAACAATTTTCTGTTCCTGCACCATTTCATCGATCGCTTTGTAGCGCTTTTCATTTTCGGAGAACTGACTCTTAATAAATTTCAGATTGTCCCAAAGCGGTTCCATATAGGGATTGATCTTTTCATTGGCATCTCCGGGCAGGTATCCGATATCGCGGTTGCTAAGTGGTACAATGGGGCGCGCAAGGATGATCTGGTTGTATTTTTTACGTTGCTCAATAGCTCCTGCAAGTGCAAGTAATGTTTTTCCTGTTCCTGCTACTCCTTGTATGGTTACAAGTTTCACATCATCGTTCATGATGGCGTGCAAAGCAAAGGTTTGTTCTGCGTTGCGGGGTTTGATGCCGTATGTGAATTGTTTCTCCACACGTTCTACACGCTCCACAAAGGGATTGTAATAGGCCAGGGTAGAGGATTTATCGCTCTTAAGAATGTAGAATTGATTGTTCACCTTTTCTCCATTCAAAATAGAGTTGTTTTCGGTAAAGCCGTCTGTGAATATTTTACGGATTTCATCGGGATCAACATTTTCAATCGCAATTCTGCCGGTATTGAAATTACTCAGATCACTGATCTTTCCTGTTTCATAGTCTTCGGCAAGAATATTCAGCGCTTTGGCTTTTAAACGGAGATTGATGTCTTTTGAAACAAGAACGACTTGTTTGTCTTTTTCATCATCCATTAAACTCAAGGCTGCATTCAGAATACGGTGATCGGCTTTTCGTTCGCCATACACCACATTCGCATCCGTGCCACCGTGTTTTCCGGTCATTACTATCTTGAACTTTCCTTTGTTGTTTCCTTCAAGCGGAATCCAATCCTGCAGGCTCTGATTGCCGGATAGTTTATCCATGATGCGGATGAATTCCCTGGCTTCGAAATTTTTGGAGTCGTGTCCCCGCTTAAAATTGTCGAGCTCTTCGAGGACTACAATCGGGATGGCAACAAAATTATCATCAAAATTATTGATGGAATTGTGGTCGTGAAGAATCACGGAGGTATCCAGGACGAAAATCTTCACCTGGTTCTTGCGCTTGGCCATCATCATGCTGTAAATGTTTAGAACGTTGTTAGTGCAATTTAACAAGGCTTTGCTAACAGAAAGGGGAGAAGGGACCAAAAGAAATGAAGAAGGAAATGTGGATTACTGTCGATAAACAGAATTCCTTAACGGTGTTCATTATTGACATAATCTTAACGTAAATCCTTGATTTTATTAGGTTTTTAAAAAAAGCTTGAAAATCCTGTGCAACCTTTTCCAACTTGTTTGTCCTTGAAGTAAACGCAAAAAAAATGAAACGTCTTATCCTGCTTTCACTTCCTCTTTTTCTTTTTTCATGCCGACCCTGGCGGTATGATGTTGGTCCGGTAATTACCGAAGAACGCAATCTGCCTCCTTTTACCGCACTTTCTGTTTACGGTGAACCGGATATTGTTTTTACGCCGGATACCGGATTCGTTGTTCGTGTGGAAGCACCGGAAAAATTACAGGACGATATACATACTTCTGTAAGCAATGGTCGTCTTAGGGTGGAACAAACTGGTTGGCGGGAGTGGTTTAACGGGAAGACAAAAGTTTATATCGCGCAAACAAGATTTGATGATCTTTATTTCAGTGGATCAGGAAAAATTTCCGGAGCACCATTGATCATGAATAATGGTACCATCAAACATTGCGGAAGTGGTGATTTGGATTTAACAATAAGTTCACCAAAACTTTTTATTCAGCTATTCGGTTCCGGAGACCTCACATTACAAGGGCAAATTCCATCGATAGAACTCAGCACCACAGGCAGTGGAGACATCAATGCGGAACCGGTTAACGCAGTAAAAGCAATTGTCAATTGTACCGGTTCTGGAGATCTCCGTGTACGCGTTTTGGATACCTTGCAGGTAAACATCAGCGGCAGCGGCGACGTGCGCTATTGGGGAAATCCTTCGGTTTTGAATGTTAACATTACCGGTTCAGGTGATCTGATCCACATGAATTAATAATAAAACGAAAATACATATGAAATTGAAAACACTACTTCTTATTGTTGCAGCGCTTTCGTTACAGTTTGCGCAAGCCAATTCGTCCGATAGTTTACATAAACGATTTACCAACGACGATGAAACTCTACTGGGGAAAGGTCGCCCACTCGGATTTTTTGTTGCATGGCAGAATAAACCGATGTTACTCAATGAGCAGGCAGCATGGATGACAGGCGGACAAATCTCGCTGGTGTTTGGTCGTAAACTGAATGTGGGATTTGCAGGCTACGGATTGGTTTCTCCTGTAAAAAGTGATCGTTTGGATGTCAACGGATACCGTATGTATTTTGACATGGGATATGGAGGCCTGATGCTGGAACCGGTTTTGTTTACACGAAAGATGGTACACCTTACTATTCCTGTTTTGCTTGGTGGAGGGGGAGTTGGTTTTCGGCAGGGGTATGATCCTTTCGATCCGCAATGGGAAGATATTGATTGGGACAATTACAACGGTGACGCATTTTTTATTGCAGAACCCGGATTCAATCTCGAATTGAATTTGTTCAAATGGATGCGTTTTCATGCCGGAGCATCTTACCGTTTTGCAACGGATGGCTATTTTGGTTCATCATTAAGCGGACAACTTTCCGGCTGGAGCGCGAATTTCGGATTGAAGTTGGGTTGGTTTTGATGAAGCAGAAACCTCCTATCGTCGGTTACGCTTCATCATTGGCATGCAAGCAGAAACCTCCTATTGTCGGTTACGCTTCATCATTGGCAGTGATGCAAAAAAAAACAATTTGGTATTGCTGCAGGCAGATGATGGAATACGTGGCCGCAATTTTTAATTTAGCACATTCAACGACAAGATAATAAGCAATTCAGGATTTGGTGACTACTCCGCACATACACGATAAGCTTGTGCAAGACTGTAAGCGCAACGATCGCTCAGCTCAGGAGGAGTTGTATCGATTGTACAGTGGGGCAATGTACAATGTGAGTTACCGCATATTGCAAAACAGAGAAGAAGCAGAAGATGTTTTGCAGGAGTCGTTTCTTGACGCATTCACTTCTATTCAAACTTTTCGTGGAGAAGCGTCGTTTGGTTCATGGTTAAAGCGAATTGTGGTGAACCGTTCGATCAATGAAACGAAAAAGCGAAAAGTACATTTTGGTGAATTAAAATCGGATGTCGCAGAAGAACAGGAAGAGAGTGAGCACGATTTGCCCGATTGTACAATAGAGGAGGTAAAAACAGCGATGAAAAAATTACCGGAGGGATTCAGGATCGTTTTTTCATTGTACATGTTTGAAAATTGGTCGCACCGGCATATTGCGGAAAAACTGGGGATAACCGAATCGACGTCCAAGTCGCAGTTGAACCGCGCAAAAAAGAAAATGGCAGAATTAATTGTTGAACAAACAAACAAAGGATATGGAAAAGGATAAATGGAAATCGTTTCTCGACGAAAACCGTGATGCTTTTGAACAGGATCGTCCTTCTGAACGAGTATGGGGGAATATTCGCGCGCAACTTCCGGAAGCTGCACCGGCAATGGTTAAGTTGAGTACGGTTCTTAAAGTAGCTGCAGTGGCTGTACTTGTGGTGAGTATCTCTTTTTGGGTATTGCTCGATCATAAAAGCGTATCAGTGGCGAAGAAGGAGGTTCATGATTCGGAGAATTTGTCTTCTTCCGTATTGGTTCTTGCGCAGCTTTTTCCGGAGTATCGCGAAATGGAAGTGTTTTATGTGAGTCGTATTCAATCGGCAATGAGTGAAGTGAAGGATTTACCTGAAGACGAAGAGTTACTACGTTCCCTGCGTGAACTCGATACCGAATTTGGAAACCTCCGCGAAGAAATGAAAGAGAACGTAAATGAGGCGGAAATTATTGAAGCGATGATTATGACGTATAAAATGAAACTTGATTTACTGGAACGGTATCTCGATTCCTGGAAAGAAATTGAAGACGATAATAACTGATCATACACACTAACTGAGG
>JBKBUQ010000092.1:0-11672 GCA_046289975.1 Flavobacteriales bacterium
ACATCCGATTTACACCCGGAATTAACACCCGCCGAATTGATACCTGGGTTCATTTTTGGTATGATGAGTATACAGCCAGCGGAACCACCAGAAAAAAAATTGAGTGGAAAGTTGATTCCTATATTACCTCATCTACTGCCGGAACGGAGCCTGAAAGGGTTGCGGTATTTGCCGGAGATGCATTCTATCGTTATGTTAAACTCAAGATTCCAAGTAATGCAAACGTAATTAAACGTGTTGCGCGTCAAATGGACATTCAATTTGTTGCCGTTAGCGATGATATGTATACCTACATGAAGGTAAATGAACCATCAACAGGAATCGTTCAGGAGAGACCTTCGTTTACCAACCTCAGTAATGCGATTGGAATTTTTTCAAGTCGATACACCAAGTGGGTTCGCGGTAAGGTTTTGAATAAAGACTCGCAGAAGGAACTCTGCACAGGTCAATTTACCTACGACTTGCTTTTCTGCACTGATTCTCTGCCATGGTCGGGCGAAACGTATTATTGTCCCTGACAGTCGGATTGACGGTATTTGCCTTGACTTCCTGACCATTCTGCAGGTTTTTTGCTCCTTAAGAGCGGTTAATTCTGCCATTTTTTCCTGTTTTTCCATGCTTTTTCACTTGGCACAAGCCTTGAGTAGTGTAATTCGTTAAATCAGAAAAACAAATCCAATGAGCAAGATTATCGGTATCGATCTGGGGACAACCAACAGCTGTGTTTCCGTAATGGAAGGCAATCAGCCCGTTGTTATCCCAAACAGCGAAGGAAAGAACACTACACCATCAATTGTAGGTTTTATAGACGGAGGAGAGCGCAAAATCGGGGATCCCGCGAAGCGTCAGGCTATCACAAATCCTCGCAATACGGTTTACTCTATCAAGCGTTTCATGGGGAATACATTCGATGAGGTTTCGAAAGAGGTTTCACGTGTTCCGTATGAAGTGGTTCGTGGTGAAAACAATACCCCGCGTGTGAAGATCAATGATCGCATGTACACACCGCAGGAAGTTTCGGCCATGATCCTCCAAAAAATGAAAAAAACAGCAGAAGATTATCTCGGTCACGAGGTAACCGAGGCTGTAATCACAGTACCCGCATATTTCAACGACGCACAACGTCAGGCTACAAAAGAAGCCGGTGAGATTGCCGGTCTTAAGGTTCGCCGCATCATCAATGAACCAACTGCTGCTTCGCTGGCATACGGATTGGATAAGAAAAACCAGGAGATGAAAATCGTGGTTTTCGACTGCGGTGGTGGAACACACGACGTTTCTGTTCTTGAGTTGGGTGATGGTGTATTTGAAGTAAAGGCTACAGATGGCGACACGCACCTTGGTGGGGATGATTTTGACCAAAAAATTATTGATTGGCTGGCAGAAGAATTCCAAAAAGAAGAAGGCCTTGATTTGCGTAAGGACCCAATGGCTTTGCAGCGTTTAAAAGAAGCCGCAGAAAAAGCTAAAATTGAACTTTCAAGTACAAGCAGTAGTGAAATCAACCTTCCCTACATTATGCCTGTTAACGGAATTCCCAAGCACCTTGTCAGAACACTTAGTCGTGCCAAATTTGAGCAATTGGTTGATGATCTTGTTAAGCGCACTATCGAGCCATGTCGTTCTGCACTTAAAAATGCCGGATTATCAGTAAACGATATTGATGAAGTTATTCTAGTAGGGGGGTCTACCCGAATACCCGCCATTCAGGCAGCGGTAAAAAGCTTCTTCGGTAAAGAGCCCTCCAAAGGTGTGAATCCTGATGAAGTGGTTGCAGTAGGAGCTGCCATTCAAGGTGCAGTTCTAACCGGGGAAGTGAAGGATGTGCTTCTTTTGGATGTGACTCCACTTTCACTTGGAATTGAAACAATGGGTGGTGTAATGACCAGACTTATCGATGCCAATACAACCATTCCTTCTAAGAAGACTGAAACCTTTTCAACCGCTTCCGATAATCAACCTTCTGTAACGATTCACGTTTTACAAGGCGAACGTCCAATGGCCCGTGACAACCGCACTATCGGACAATTTAACCTGGATGGAATTCCACCTGCACAACGTGGTGTTCCACAAATTGAAGTAACATTTGATATTGATGCGAACGGAATTTTAAATGTTTCGGCAAAGGATAAAGCAACTGGCAAAGAGCAAAAGATTAGAATTGAAGCAAGCTCAGGCTTAAGCAAGGAAGAGATTGACAGAATGCGCAAAGAAGCAGAAGCCAACGCCGAAACAGATCGTCAGGCAAAAGAATCTGTTGAAAAACTTAATGCTGCTGACAGTCTGATTTTCCAAACAGAAAAGCAACTCAATGAATTTGGTGATAAGTTGCCGGCAGATAAAAAAGCGCCAATAGAAGCTGCCCTTGCAGATCTAAAAAAAGCATACGAAACGAAAGATATGCCAAGTATTGAAACAGCCATGAATCAACTCAATCAAGTGTTTCAATCAGCTGCCCAAGAGATGTACGCCAATACAGGTGGCGCTCCCGGTGCGGATGCCGGAAACCAAGGTGCAGGTGCGGGCGATTCAGAGGTGACAGATGTCGACTTTGAAGAAGTTAAAGACAAAAAGTAATTCGTTAAATCGATAGAAAAAGGCTGATGCAATGCATCAGCCTTTTTTATTTTACTCCCTCTTCATTAACTGTAATATCCTTGGTGGATTCTTCAGCCGGTGCAGCTAATGAATCAACAACAGCATCCTCTGAAACGGAAACTTCCTCAACTTTTGGTGAATTACTTTCTGAAGATTCTTCCGTTTTATCGGAACCACACGATTGTGTAAGAATCACCGAAATGTAAACGAGCAATAAAATAGGTTTTTTCATACTAAGACTTTCAATCAAATTTACGGAAAAAGATAATCTTGTCTTCCTATCCTTTCGCACGCTATTTCATTCCGTTTCTAATTGGAATACTTACATCCGCTTTTTGGTGTGAAAATGCGATAATTCCAATTGTATTCTCATTCTCATTTCTTGTTCTTTCACTTGTTGTTACTATAGTCTCATCTCCTGAAATCAGATTTAAGATCAATACCCTGCGAGGATTTCTTCTGTTTGCCGGAATTTTATTGTTTGGTGCTGCAGTAAATACCTGGCATAACCAACGTTGGAAAAAATCGACAGACGCGGAACAATCCGGTATATACCGCTTACGAATCGATGATAATTGGCAACAAAAAGGAAATTATTCCTTTACAATTTGCTCAGTGCATCAAAAACTAAACGGCGAAAATTGGGAATTCAGCAGAAAAAGAGCACGAATGTATTCCAGACTCCCGGATTACAAACTGCCTGGAATGGGACAAATCATCCTTTACAAGGGCGCTCTTAACGAAATTTCCAGTCCGAAGAATCCTTTTGATGTGAACTATAAAAAACTTTCTGAGCGAAAAAGAATTCATTTCAGCATCAGTCTCGACTCCTGCAATTTTAAGCCGGAAAACAAAAATGAAACCTCAATAAAAGAATTTGCGGTTGGAATCAGGGGAAAGCTAGCCCAAAAACTCCAATCTACACTCAATGATTCGCTGGCCTTCGGAATAGTTTCTGCACTGGTTCTTGGATCAAGAAGCGACCTTGATCAGGAAATTCTTCAGGCGTTTTCTGCAACAGGCACTATCCATGTCCTATCCGTTTCCGGGATGCATGTTGGATTAGTCTATTTTGCTATCGGCTTTTTATTAAGATTATTGCCTAAAGGACGAATAACACTTAACCTCTCTACCACAATATTCATCATTTCGCTTTGGATGTATGCACTTATAACAGGTTTTTCTCCTTCGGTGCTTAGGGCTGTTACCATGTTAAGCCTTATTATTCTTGGCAACGCGGCAAATATGCGTCCCAATATTTACAATACACTTTCTGCAGCAGCTTTTTTACTATTATGCCTGGATCCGCAATTGATCTTTCATGCGGGATTTCAGCTTTCCTTTCTTGCCGTTTTAGGAATTGTAGTGGTCCATCCGCTCATCTATCCTTTGGTTTATGTAAGAAATAAATGGCTTGATAAAATTTGGGTACTGAGTTCGGTATCACTTTCAGCGCAACTCAGCACTTTCCCATTGGCAGTCTACCATTTTGGAGTGTTTCCAAACTATTTCCTGATTGCAAACCTTATGATAATTCCTCTCGCAACAGGGGTCCTTTTTCTGGGTATATCAACACTTATAACAATAGAAATTCCCGGTATTGGAGATTGTTTCGGTCAACTTTTAAAATGGAATGTTAATCTGCTTACAACAATAACTAAATGGTTCTCCGAATTACCCGGTTCAGTTAGTTACTTCCACTTCTCTGCAGCAGAATGTGTTCTGGTTTATGTCGCGATATTCTGTCTTATTGTCTTTCTTCATTCTCAAAAATGGCCATGGGTTAGGGCAGCATTGCTTTTTGTTGGGTGCGCCATGATCTTACGGTTCATTGTTTGGAACATCCAAGTGCACTTCTCAACGTTCACCATTGCATCATTAAAAAACGGGATTTCTGTTACTATCAACGACCAAAAAATCCACCACAGTTTCTGCATTATTAATGAAAAAACAAAACTCCATAAAAACAATGATGCAATTACCAAAGAAAGCATTCGGTTTAATTCAACCTTTCCAACATTCATAATCGTAAATCACTATCAATTGAACACAGTCGTGATAAAAACACCTCTCTTCCTTTTTGAGAAAGGAGTACTGCACTATAAAAACAAAAGAATTGCATTGGTGTCATCGCGGAGAAAATTTCAAAAAAAACTGAATGTGGACATCCTGCTGGTAAGCGGGCTATTTCCCTTTGCAAGTATAAAGGATCTTGAAAATTTTTCACCCCAATTAATTATCATGGATGAAAACTGCAGTACAAAACGAATTGAAAAATGGAAGAAGCTTGCTACTGAAAAAATGATTCCCTTCTATAATATCAAAGAGAAGGGGGCGTACAGAATTTATTTGCCTTTGTTCTTCTTATAAAGAATAACGATCTGATCGTTTTCCTTCCCAATCGATCCGGTAATTTTTGCTTCTGTTATCTGGTATTTTGGATCGAGAACGATATGATGAACATAATAAACAGTTAAGGCATTATTCACCATAATATTGGCCCAAAAATCAATCTCGAAACTTTTTACCCGTGCTGTATTAGAGGTCATGACCTTTTGAAGCGAATCGATTTTTCGGTCAAGCTTCTTTAATTGCAGATCAAATTCTTCTTTGGTTTTCTTTACCTCTCCTGCAGCGAAATTCTGTTTAAGCTCTTCCCTGTATTCCTGTAGCGCATTTACCTGGTTCTCCAATTTAAAATACTGATCGGAAGGAACCATCAGAAACTTCTCAAACCTCGGACCATCATAAAATTCAAATGTTTTATCCGCCCATTCCAAAACGGCTTTTTCCACCATCTCCTGATCGAGCGTTTTTCCTCCGGGCGAATAGTTGGAATACCATCCGAAACCGAGTCCAATAAATGCGGAAAGTAACAGTACCTTCATGAAGCTTGAATGGTTAAATTTAATTCATCCTCACCGGCTTTCAAAATACCGGTCAAAAGGTGCTTCTGCAATCATTGTGCCCGCAACAACAAACCAGGGATCAAGTTCAAAATAGAGGCATCGCAACTCCGGCCCCCCCCATTCTCCTTTAACACTAAACCTGTGAAATACAGAATATCCCACCAAAGCGTCCTTACCTGCAACGGTTTGGTACAAAGCCTCAATTTTTGAAAAATCACCCGACATATACACCGGAAAATCGGCTGGACGGCGCTTCATATAGTTCTGGATGACAGCTGATGCGATAGAGGCAGGATTGTATTTTTGCTCCACGCGGATAACATGAATTGCTTCAACCATAGCCAAAACCAATTCGGATTTATCTCCCTGAAATGACTCAAGACGGGAAGAATAATGATCGTAAACAGCAGCCGACCGGATAGCATTTTCCTGCTGAGTACCTGTGTAAAAAAGCTCGGAACCTTTGATAAAAAACAAAAACCATTCGTTTTCCTCAACGGTCAGATTTACGTCCATTTTTAAACGAACATCCTTTACCTTAAAATTGGCACTTAGAAAAAACTCCCCTTCCATTAAACGGACCTTTTCCTTTGATTTTAGCGAAAAAATATGCGTGATTTTATAATTGTCCCGGACCTTTTTTTCCTTAATAACGCGTTCCTGACGACTGATAAGCGTATCATAACTCCTGAGTACGCTATCATGCCTGTTGCCAAAGTATTCTTTCATTCCTTCAGCAGTTTTTCGCCCTTTGCGCAATTCGTTGAGGTATAAAATTTCACGGGGAGTGAGCACTTGTACGTCGCCAAAGCCGTAACCTGAATAGGTGCCCAACGATTGCATAGACGAACGAATATGCTTTTCAACACTCGACTCTGCCATCGCCTGCTGCGCCTTCAAACGATTACCCGTCTGTGCATTTAGCACTAAAGAGAGGGCAAACAAACCCCAAAAAAATGTAAAACAGAGAGACCTCATGAAAACCATCAGACAAGAATCATGCTAAGAAACAAAAAAATGCCGTTATATTTAGTGAAGTAAGTATTACTATGAAAAATTTAATCGCGTTTTTAACTGTCTACCTGATTGCGTTTTCGTCAAAATCGTCAGACACCTGCAAGATAACCGTTGATTTGGTAAACGTTTTTAACGACAAAGTCAAGGTTGTTTTCTACCCCGCAAAAACACCTGAACTAAATGCAGAGTTTGTCATGCCCTCCGTCATCCCCGGATCCTATTCGAGGAAAGACTACGGACGTTTCATTTCAGGAATAAAGGCTTTTGATTCAAAAGGCAAAAAACTTTCTGTAAAAAAAACAGGTAACAATGTGTTTAAAATTCCCAAGGGAAATTTACTGCATCGTTTGGAGTATTTCGTTGACGATACTTGGGATGCATCTAAAGACAATTATATTTTTCAACCTGGTGGAACAAACATAGATGAAGGAAAAAACTTTGTACTCAACCATCAGGGCTTTTACGGTTATCTGGAAGGACAAAAAATGTACCCCTACAAAATTACCTGTAAACGTCCTTCTGATTTGTATGCATTTGGAGCCCCGGAAATACGTCGTGGAAAATCAGCAGACACGATTGTTGCAACCAATTATGTAAACCTGGTCGATAGTCCTGTAATGATTGCCAATCTGGATACAGTAAGTTTCACTGCTGGAAATATGCGGGTTTTCATTGGGGTATATTCTGAAAACGGATATGTGCGTTCCGACGCCATTTTTAAAGCCATTGAACCCTTGGCAAAAGCACTGAAAAACTTTTTTGGCGAATTGCCCGTGAACAATTATCATTTCATTATGTATTTCCCTACGAGAGGGCGATTTGGAATAACTGAAAACGGTGGATTTGGGGCGTTGGAACATTCCTATTCCTCCTTTTATTTTCTGCCTGAAACCAAAGATAGAGGCCAGTTAATTGACATGGTTCAAAGTGTTGCAGGACACGAGTTTTTACACATTCTTACCCCATTGAATATTCATAGTGAAGAGATAGACAATTTCGACTTTCGTCATCCAAAAATGTCAAAGCATATCTGGATGTACGAAGGTGTAACAGAATATTTTTCGCATCTGATCCGTGCAAAAAGCAAGCTCATCGATGAAAAAGGTTTTCAGGAAGAAATGTTGGGGAAAATCCGCGCTGCAGAAAAGTACCCAATAGTTTCTTTTACCGAAATGAGTAAGAACATCCTGGATAACCCCTGGAAAGAGATGTACTCGAATGTTTATGACAAGGGAGCCTTACTGGCAATGTTACTTGATATTCGACTGGTTGAACTAAGCAAGGGAAATCTTGGAATGAGAGAGCTAATGATGCTTTTGGCAAAAAAATACGGTCCTGAGGTGCCTTTTGTCGATGATGAATTATTTTCTGTTATCGTTCAAATGAGCTTCCCTGAAATCAAAGATTTTATTTCAAAGTTCATTGAAGGGAAGGAAGAATTGCCTTACAAAAGTTATTTCTCATTAATAGGGTGGGAGTTTTATAAGGATGAAGAAGTTGAGTACCTCACTTTTGGCGATTTTAAACTTTACGGTAACAGAGGAACGGGTGAAGTTATGGTTCTGAATGCTCCAACAATGAGAAACAATTTTGGACTAAAATCCTATGATAAGATACTGGAAGTTAACGGGATAAAGATCAAGCCAGAAAATGACAGTCTTTTCGACCTGCTGGAAGAGCCGGTAAGTAATGCTGAAATCAGGCTAAAAATTACCCGGGATAAAGCGGACCAAATTCTTCAAGCACGCCCCCATTCCAAGAAAGAAATGAAAGCGTATTACCTGAGGAAGAGCCCTGTTCTAACAAAGGACCAAATTGAGTTCCGTAATTGGTATTTTAATCGCTGAGCCCTTGGCCTTTTGTGCTATTTTTGCCGCTTATGACAGCCGACACTAAAGAAATGTCCTTTTTTGGCCACCTGGAAGAATTGCGTAAGCGACTTTTCAGAATGGCTGCAGCTGTCATACTTGTTGCAGTAGTTCTCTTCTTCTATACAGAATGGATTATCGATACGGTGTATATAGCGATGTCGAAACCCGGTTTTATTACTTATCGTGCGTTTTGCAAAATCGGGAAGTTACTGGACCTTCAAGACACCCTTTGCGCAAACGAGATCAAACTTCAGTTTCAGAGTATTAAAATGACCGGGCAGTTTTCCACTAATATTTATTTCTCGTTTGTTGGCGGAATTGTACTCTCCTTCCCCTATCTCTTTTTGCAAGTGTGGGGATTTGTAAAACCGGGATTGAAAAAAAATGAAACCTCTGCAACGAAGGGTATTGTTCTTTGGGCATCGCTTCTTTTCCTATGTGGTATTTTCTTTGGCTACTTCATTATTGCGCCACTTACCGTTCAATTCTTTGGTAATTACACCATGTCGCAAGACATCATGAATATTCCAACCATAGGCGATTACATAGGGATTATTACTGCAACAACATTCTGGACAGGTTTACTATTTGAATTACCGGTGGTGATTTACATTCTTACCAAAATTGGAATAGTTGGCCCGGAATTCCTTCGTACATATCGCAAGCATGCGGTTGTTGTTGTCCTCATTCTGTCTGCGGTAATTACTCCTCCTGATTTCTTTAGCCAAATTATTGTTTCCATACCCATTCTGATTCTCTATGAGATCAGCATTTTTGTTTCTGCACGAACAGAAAAAGCGCGTATAAAAAGTAAGGCATGAGTAACCCAATCGACGAATTTAACGACTACCGAAGCAAGATGAATGAACGCCTGCTGGCAAATGACAATCTTGTTATAAAACGATTCTTTAACCTGGATACCAATTGTTACTCTGAAGGAGTTCTTCCGGTAAAGACAAAAGAAATGCTTGGACTTGTAGCCTCTGCTGTTTTGCGTTGTGATGACTGCATTAAGTACCACCTTGAAAAGTGTTACAATGAGGGCATTACCCGCGAAGAAATGCTGGAAATTTTGCAGGTGGCACTGGTTGTTGGCGGCTCTATAACAATTCCCCACATGCGAAGGGCATATGAGTTTTGGGAAGAGCTTGAAAAAAGAGCATAGGGAACAAACTGTTTTTCATTAAATTTATACGAATCATACTCCATTTGACCAAACACCTGAGGCATATTCTTTTTCTTTTCTCGGCCCTTGTTTTGTCGGCACATTTCGCGCACACCCAAACAACAAGGGTAAGCGGGAAAGTTATTGATGCCGAAACAAAAGAACCATTACCGGGTGTTCATATCGTGTTTACGGGAACGAAAATTGGTTGTGTTAGCGACCCTGAGGGAAATTACTTACTCGAATCCTACTACTCGTCCGACTCCGTTACTGCAACTTTTATCGGCTATAAACGGCTAAGCAAATCCATTAAAAAAGACAAAATCAACATTGTCAATTTTGAGATGGTATCGGACGACAATATTCTGGACGAAATCGTTGTGAAGGCAGCGGATGTGGATCCTGCAGTTTTGATTTTTAAAATGATTGTCAAAAACAAACCTGTAAACGACAGGGAAAAACTACAGAGTTACGAATACAACGTGTACAACAAAGTTGAATTTGATCTTAACAATTTCGATGAGAAATTCATGAACAGAAAAATTCTTCGTCCGATAAGTTTCATTTTCGACAACATTGATTCTACCAACGAAAAACCCTATTTGCCACTGTTTATTACGGAATCGGTTTCTGATTATTACTTCAGAAAAAACCCCAAATCGAATAAGGAATTCATTCATGCCACAAAAGTATCTGGTATCGAGAATGAAAGTGTTTCCCAATTCCTGGGCGACATGTATCAAAACATAAATATCTACGACAACATCATTAGCATTTTTGGAAAGAGTTTTGTGAGTCCTATCTCAGACCGGGGAATGCTTTATTATGATTATTACCTTTTAGATTCTGCATTCGTCGAGGCCGACTGGTGTTATAAAGTACGATTTGTTCCGAAACGGAAACAGGAACCCACTTTTGTTGGGCAATTTTGGGTTAACGACACTACGTTTGCAATACGAAAAGTGGAAGCCGGCCTAGCAGATAATGCGCCAATTAATTTTATTACCTACTTCGAATTTGTGCAGGAATTCAAGCAAGTTGAAAAGGAAGTCTGGATGCTTAGCAGGGATTATTTGTTGATTGATTTCAAACTCATCGACAGTAAAAAGAACATGGGCTTTTATGGCAGGAAAACAACATCGTACAAAAACCATGTGATCAACAAACCAAAAGAGAGTAGTTTTTACAGTGGCCCAAACAACATTGTTGTGGCAGATGATGCAGACGAAAAGGACAATAATTATTGGCTCAATGCACGTCACGATTCCCTCACTGAAGCAGAGGCGGCAATTTACCAATTGATGGATACCATTCAGGAAATTCCGCAAATCAAATCAACGATCAATTTAGTAAGCATGCTTGTAAACGGTTATAAAGTGATCGGACCGGTGGAATGGGGACCCTATTTTACTACTGCAAGCTTTAACCGCTTTGAAGGGCCACGACTACGATTTGGAGGCAGAACATCAAATAAGTTCAGCAAACGTTTGGAGTTGAACGCATATGTCGCTTATGGTTTCAGAGACGAAAAATGGAAATACAGCGGAGGTTTTCGTTACATGGTTTCTAAAAAACCTCATCGGCAGGTATTGAGTTTTCAATACAAATACGATTTGGAACAATTAGGCATTTCAGGAAATGCATTCCGTTCCGATAATTTACTTGCCTCAGTATTCAGAATAAATCCGGCGAACAAACTTTCGATGGTGGAAGAATACAAAGGCGCCTATGATTATGAATATTTCCCGGGACTAAACAACATGGTGCTATTCCGAAGAAGAGCGATTTCTCAATTACCTGACACCAATCTCTACCAGAAACAAATCAGTCCAACAGAAATTGAATATCTGAAAAACGTAAATATTACCGAATTCACTTACTATTTGCGTTACGCTAAGAACGAAAAATTCTTCTCCGGCGAATTTGATCGCGTGAGTATGGGGACCCGTAAGCCTATTTACGAATTCCAATATGCAATTGGAATAAAAGATCTTTTTGGTGGGGATTACAATTATCATAAACTTGTTGGAAGCATCACACAGTGGTTTCCAATTGGCACTTTAGGGTGGGGTCGTTACCGTTTTGAAGCCGGAAAATTATGGGGTACAGTTC
>JBKBUQ010000093.1:0-11628 GCA_046289975.1 Flavobacteriales bacterium
AAAAATTGTGCTTATCGATTTTTGGGCATCGTGGTGCGGACCCTGCAGAAAAGAAAATCCTAACGTAGTGCGTGTCTATAACAAATACAAAGACAAAGGATTCACTATTTACAGCGTATCAATTGATCAAAGCAAGGAGAACTGGTTAGCTGCCATCGAAAAAGATCAACTCAGCTGGCCCAGCCATGTAAGCACACTGCAGGGTTGGCAAACACCCATTCTTCGTGATTACGGTGTAAACGGTGTTCCGTTCACAGTTCTCATCGACAGGGAAGGAAAGATTATCCAGGCCAATTTGCGCGGACCTATGCTGGAAGCTAAACTTGCAGAAATTTTCGGATTCTAATGCGGGTCGTGTTTTTCTCTTTGTCTTTCGTTGTTGTTATTCAACGCAAGCGCACAAAAAAAGAAGGTCAGAGAAGATTACTTCCAACAGGAAGTTCATTATTCCATTGATGTAAAGCTAGATGATGAAAATCATACCTTAACCGGTTTCGAACGGCTTGTTTACATCAACCGATCTCCACAAACACTTTCACAGTTGTATTTTCATTTGTGGCCAAACGCATATAGAAACAATGAAACAGCACTGGCCAAACAACTTCTTGAAAACGGTGAAACAGCAATGCACTTTGCTAACCCCCAACGCGAACTCGGATTTATTGACTCAATACAATTCATCGTCAATAAGGATACCATTAGATGGGAATATGATTCCACCCACTTGGATATAGCAGTTTTGCACTTGAATAAATTACTCAAGCCTGGTGATACTGCCATAATTACAACTCCTTTCTTTATAAAACTTCCCACCAGTTTTTCAAGACTTGGACATGTGGATCAATCTTACCAAATCACTCAATGGTATCCAAAGCCTGCAGTTTTCGATCGTGATGGCTGGCATCAAATGCCTTACTTGGATCAGGGAGAGTTCTACTCAGAATTTGGAAGTTTTGATGTTCGAATAACCGTACCGTCCAACTATGTAGTTTCTGCAACAGGTGATTTATTTGAGTGTCCGGACGAAGAGAAATGGCTTGAATTACGCGCAAAACAAACGAAATTACTTCTCGAAGAAAACCGCCTGGATAAAACCGGAAGAATTCGTGGAGAATTCACAAATGAATTCCCGGTATCATCATCCGAATGGAAAACACTTCGCTTCAAACAAAATAATGTACATGATTTTGCTTGGTTTGCTGACAAACGCTTTTATGTATTACGTGGCGAATACAACCTGCCAAAAAGCGGCAGAAATGTAACGATGTGGAGTTTTTTCACGCAACAAAATTCCAAATATTGGGCAAAGTCGATTCAATACCTTCATGATGCTGTGAAATACTATTCCATGTGGAACGGAGAATACCCTTACAACGTTGTTAGTGCAGTTGACGGGACCATTTCAGCAGGCGGAGGAATGGAGTATCCAACAGTTACTGTTATCGGAAATGTAAGTTCCGACTTTGGACTGGAAACAGTAATCATGCATGAAGTTGGCCACAATTGGTTCTATGGAATTCTTGGTTCCAATGAAAGAGATCACCCTTGGATGGATGAAGGTCTCAACTCATTCAATGAAATGCGGTATATCGAAACGAAATATCCTGAGCTCACTTTACTTGCATCTTTTGCACCTCAACTTTCCTCGAGGAATGAATTTTTCGGAACGAAAAAAGTGAAACAGCGTTCGCAGTACTATTTGATGTACATGATGAATGCTCGCCGCAATCTTGATCAACCCATCGAAGAAAAATCAGAGAATTACACATCTACCAATTACGGAGCAATTGTGTATTCTAAAACAGCATTGGCATTTGATTATTTGCGCGCTTATCTTGGGGATAAGGTGTTCGACAAGTGCATGCATACCTATTACGAACGTTGGAAATTCAAACACCCCTCACCGGAGGATCTAAAGGATGTTTTCCAGGAAGTTTCCCAAAAAGATCTGAGTTGGTTTTTCGATGGAGTAATTCAGGGAAATGAGGTCATCGATTACAAATTCAAACGGAAAATGCGCGTTGACCGTACCTCAACAAAAACATACACCTGGATGAAGTACGAAGAACATTTGGTTGTGGTGAATGAAGGAACTGTTGCCGTGCCATTTTGTATTAACGGCATTAAAGGAGATACGGTTTTTAATACCATTTGGTACGCAGGACACACCGGAAAACAACCGGTCACTTTTCCAAATGGACCGTATGACTATATCAAAATAGATGCACGTGAGCGAATGCCAGAGGTTGACAGGAAAAACAACATGCTCAAAGAAAAGGGACTATTCCGCAGAATTGAACCCGTGCGATTTCAGTTTATTACCAGTATAGAAGATCCGAAAAAAAGTGTGTTGTATTGGACACCGGTTGCGGGATACAATCTGTACGATGGTCCAATGCTTGGATTGCTTGTTTACAACAACTTATTTCCTACACGTCCGCTTGAATGGCAGATCATGCCCATGTTTGGTTTTGCATCCAAAAAACCAATTGGTTACGGTCACATCAATCAAAGGATCAATACCAGAAAAAGTGAGCTCTTCAATCATTTGGATATTGAACTGAACGTTTCCTCTTTTTCTACAGATGATTTTATCTCAGGGTTCTTCACCACAACTACGAACTTTTACAAAGTTGCACCCGAGATATTCTTCCAGTTCAAAAAGAAAAAATTAAGGAGTGTTAATGATCATTCGGTATTACTTCGTTCAGTTTACACCATTGAAAATTCGGAATACACCTGTGCAGAATGCCTTCCGGGTATAACCCCACCTGAAAAATTCAGCGACAATCATCTCTACAATGAATTGCGATATACTTACATGAATTCAACTACCCTTCGTCCTTGGGCAGGTGAATTATTAATACAGCAGCATCAAGATTTCTTCAGGGCTTCGATCGATATTGTAAACAAATTCATTTATAACGTAAAGAATGATTTTATCGAAACTCGTTTTTTTGCCGGTAAATTTATTTACAACAACTCGCTTAGCGCGCGGTATAACTTCAGGGCAGATGGTTTGCATGGTCGCAATGATTATACCTACGATCATGTTTTTCCCGGACGAAATGCAGTTGATGGAATATGGGCCAACCAGTTTGTCAATAATCATGGCGGATTAAAAATCGGAACGGCAAATGGACAGAGTGTGGATTGGATGCTGGGCGGGAATGTGCGAGCAACACTTCCAGTTGTTCCATTTAACGTATTTGCAGATGCGGTCCTTAGCGGAAATCCGGGGATTAATCCTGTTTTTCTATTTGATGCCGGTGTATATTTACCCTTACTTGGAAAAACAGTAAATGTGTATTTCCCTTTAATCTGGTCGGGAATTATCAAGTCAGAATATTCAGCAAATGGATGGAAATACAATCGCGCGATTCGATTTACGTTTGATCTCGCCGGGAAAAATCCTTTCCGTGCCATAAAAAACATCAACGGCTGAAGCAGGGTAAAAAAATATATTTTGCAAGCGACTTTCATCTTGGTGTTCCCAACTACACCGAAAGCAGAAAGCGAGAAGACCGTATTGTTAAATGGCTCAATGAAATTGAAAAGGACGCACAGGAAATTTATCTCGTTGGAGATGTTTTCGATTTTTGGTTCGAATACAAAAGAGCTATCCCAAAAGGATTTGTACGCTTACAGGGAAAAATCGCAGAATTATGCGACAAGGGAATTCCTGTAAAGGTTTTCATTGGTAACCACGATATGTGGATGTTTGACTATTTGCCTACTGAACTTGGAATTGAGCTATTCAGAGAGCCTGTTACCGTTAATTACTCAGGAAAGAAATTCATGATCGGACATGGAGACGGACTTGGTCCGGGCGATCACGGATACAAAATGATAAAAAAAATTTTTCGAAATAGAGTTTGTCAATGGATGTTTGCCCGATTGCATCCAAATTTCGGAATTGGAATTGCAAACTATTTTTCAAAAAGCAGCAGGAAAAAAACAAAACATGAAGATCAATACCTGGGCGATGAAAAGGAATACCTTGTCAACTATTGCAAGGGTATTTTGCAACGTGAGGATTACGATTATTTTGTTTTTGGTCATCGACACCTTCCCATTGACATGAAAATCGGGAACGCCCGGTATATTAATCTTGGCGATTGGATCAAATTCTACACCTATGCAGAGTTTGACGGAATCACAATGACATTTAAAACCTATGAGGATTAAATCATGCGGAGATCTTTTTCACCAGATCTACCAAACGAGCCGAATATCCTCCTTCATTGTCATACCATCCTACAATTTTCACCATATTTCCAATAACTGAAGTGAGTTGGGCATCAAATACGCAGGAGTGTTTATTACCGATACAATCTACTGAAACCACCGGGTCTTCAGTGTATTCTAAAATCCCTTTCAATTCAGCCTTCGACTGATCATAAAAAGCTTTATTGATAGCATCGACACTGATCGGTTTTTTTACTATAAAAGTAATATCCGTAAGCGATCCATCCGGAACCGGAACACGGATTCCACAACCACCAACCTTGCCTTCAAGCTCAGGAAAAATACGTGTTATTGCCTTCGCTGCGCCGGTAGTTGTTGGAATTATTGATAATGCCGCTGCTCTTGAACGTCGAAGATCAGAATGTGGTGCGTCGTGCAAGCGCTGATCCCCGGTATAAGAATGCACAGTAGAAACATAGCAACTTTCAACTTCACATAAATCATGAATTATTTTGATCATCGGTGAAGCACAATTCGTGGTGCAGGATGCATTTGAAATTACCTTTTCAGTGCCATCGAGCAAATGATCGTTAATACCCAATACAACCGTTTTCACATCATCTGTCTTTGCAGGTGCAGAAATGATTACTTTTTTTGCTCCTGCAGCAATATGTTTCATCGCGCCGTCCATTGAAGTGAAATGGCCTGTTGACTCGATCACAATGTCAACGTTCATTTGTCCCCATGGTAACTTAGAAGGATCTTTTTCAGCGAGCACTTGAATTTTTCGGCCATTGATTGCAATACTTTTTTCACCCGCAACTACTTCTCCGGGAAATCGTCCATGAACGGAATCATACTTAAGCAAATGAGCAAGTGTTCCTGAATCTGTCAAGTCATTAATGGCTACTAATTCAAGATTGGATTCCTCAAGGAGGTAGCGTGTAAAAACTCTTCCAATTCGGCCAAAACCATTAATCGCAATTCGAACTTTTGCTGTCATGCTGCTTATTTTTCCAAATGTAAAACAAAAAAGGCCCTGCAATTGGGCAGGGCCTTAAACTGAATAAATTAAGATTAGTGTGTTACAACCAAACGTCCTTGATAAACATTCGCCCCTGCCTGAGCACGGACAATGTAGGTACCATTGGCAAGATCAGCAACGTTGACATCAACCTGAAGCTTGCCTTCAGGACGGTTACCAAGGGCAACTGAACGTACCATTTGACCTGAGATATTGTAAATGGAAACATTCACATTTGCAGCTTCGTCGAGATCAAATGTAATGCGACCATTATCCTGCATTGGGTTAGGATAAATTGCAACATTTAAGATTTTACGAGCGCCTGAAGAGTTGAGATCATTCTCTTTTACACTTAGGAATGCTTCTGTTCTCCAAATACCACGTCCAAAAGTACCAATGTATACTTCACCAGGACGATTAGTTCCATCTTCCCATTTACGCCATTGCTGACGAACAGAATAGACTGGCACCAACCAAGGACCGTTAACTTGACTTTGGAATGTCCACTGCGTAGAAGTTCCATTGATGTTATCCGTCACATAAACACCAAATTCAGTCCCCACAATTACCTGGTCAGGATTGTTTACATTGATAATTGCATCGTAAACAGGAATGTTTGGAAGGTTACCATGAATAGAGCTGAAAGATGAAGTTCCCATGGTAGAAACAGCTGTTGTTGATTCCCTTACCCGGTTTGAGCTGAAACCACTTAATGTAACAACAACATGTTCAGGATCGTTCATATCGATTGCAATACCCTCAACAGAAGCGCCGGCAGACTGGAGAATTCTGGTAGTTGTTACAGATGAAAGATCCATAACAGGAGCATAAACCGTATTAAGTCCACTGATTCTCCAAACATCACCATCAGATGTACCTACAAAAAGGTGGTTACCATCATGACTGAATTCGAGGCATTGTGCAAACTCACCGGTTAACACAGTAGTGAATGAAGGGGTAGCAGAAAATCGGAGCGCTTGTCGAGTAATACGTACTTCAGAGGCAAGAGCGATAGCATAAAGCGATTGAACATAATCCTGAAGTTGAATAATATTAGCACCGTTTGTTGATGCAATAATATTGGTTGGCGTAATGTAGAACAAGTCCGTTTGGAATGTTTTTGAAACATACCATACGGTATCACCAGCAGGAACCAAAATATCGCCAGCCAGAGTAGAACTATTTCCAAGCTGAACACCAACTGTTTCAAGACTATTGAAGTCTTTTGGATTTTCATAAAGGCGACCAACTGTTTTAAATCCTGCATTAGTAGGAGGCGTAAAGAATGGGGAGAAAGAGAACCCGCCATCATCAGAACGTTGCATATCACCTGTATAAACAGAGGCGAACATCACATCGGGATTCATATGAGAAATATCACAATCAAAACCATCACCACCACGAACATCTTCGAAAGTTAACATGGTAACTCCAGTATGACGGTTTAATAGGGTTCCGTTATCTTGCGTTCCACCGATTACATCTCCATCTGCAGAAAAACCGATACCGTAAAACTGGGTTACGTTATATCCACGGTTTGCAGGGAAAAACAGGTTTCCTTTATCAGGTGATTTACCAATACCACCATCATTACCGATGTAAAGGATATTGTTTTCGTCCCATTCCATTTCGTGGTTATCAGCATGTACATAAACCGGCGACAAAGGAGAAGCGAACCACAATGAGCGTTGTTCCCACTGACCAAAAGCCGGAACTAATCCTTGTTCACGATTCCACGCATAAACATCGATACCTCCAAGCAAGGCCTGATCAGGACGACCGGGAACTGCAGAAATCACATTGTCGTAAATTCCTTGTCCGTTAGCAGAAATAAATGGATCAAAACCTGCACTCGATGCCGGAGCAATTTCAGCCCAGGTTAAACCGTTATCTTCAGAGAAGTACTGCCCGAAAAGTGTAGAATTTGTTTTAACGCTTGATGCATAGATGTTCCAGTTGTTGATTGAATTCTTTTCAAAAGAAATAGCATATTCAATACGACCAACACCTGAAGCCGGAATCTGTCCGGGGCCTGATCCTGAAACATTAGTAAAGTTTGCACCTGCATCTGTTGAAACCCAGGTACGAATACCTGCAGAAGCTACAGCGCAAACAATTACATTTCCATCAGGAGAAACCTTAACATCAAAGCATTGTCCACCACCGGGTGCTGCAACATTGGTAACAGTAAGAGTAGAAGTTCCCTCCACTATTTTCAATCCATTGCTGGTTGCGCACCAGATTTTATTGGGATTAACCGGATCAGGAATAATCTCAACCCAATTAAAATTAGAAGTAGAAGGCACCTGGGTCCAGGTAGTACCATTGTCATCAGAATAAAAGAGGCCATCTCCTGAGAAATACTCATTAAAATATCCGCCAAAACCGGTTCCAACGAATAAACGACCACCACGAGTTTGGCCCATGGAAGCAATTGCAAGCGTTTGATCAAAACTGTCAACTCGACCCCAGGAATTACCACCGTTGGATGAAACAAACAATCCGCCACTTACACTTCCTGCCCATATGCGCCCACTGAAGAAGCGGTCAATGGTGATGGCTCGTGTACGGCCCCCGATATTATCCGGGCCTTCTTCGTACCAATGGAAATTGGCTGTACGGGCGAACTCACCGGCTGCTATTTGAGCCTTAACCTGATCGCGGGTGTTTTTGATCAATTGCTCATCGTAAACACCATTTCCGTTCAAACGAAGGGATTTGTAATATTCAGCCGCCTCATCTACAGTTGGGCGTTCACCCTTTGCAGAACGCGGGGTGTATTTTTCAGACACATTGGCCAATTGGACAGCGGTAAAAAAAACACCGCCCAGCAAGCCAAGACTGATTGTCGAAAAAAGTAAATTCTTGTTCTTCATAATCGCAACGTGTTACTGCCACCTTTTCTGGCAGGCTTACAAATAAAACAACTATTTAAGGAAATATCAACCCCATTTGAGCGAAAGGGAGTAAATAATTAGCAGAAGGTAGCAGGTACAAATCCTTAATCAGGTAATCCTGTTGATTTCAGAGGCTTTCCGATCAATTTCAACTCCCAAAAAAATAAGGCAATTTTATACAAGTCTAAGCTCAGAAGAGGTGCTTTTCGGCATGATAACTGGATCTGACCAATGGGCCGCTTTCCACATATTTAAATCCCTTTGCCAATGCAATTTCCCTGTACTTTTCAAATCGTTCCGGCGTAACAAACTCAGAAACAGGCAAATGTTTTGGACTTGGCTGCAGGTATTGCCCCAATGTTAGGATATCTACTTGTACGCTTCTCAAATCATCAAGAGTCTCCAGAATCTCATCTTCAGTTTCGCCCAGCCCGAGCATTACACCGGATTTTGTACGCAAACCTGCCTGCTTTAGGCGGAGTAAAACTTCTAAACTCCTATCGTATTTTGCCTGGATGCGCACCTGTTTGGTTAAACGCCTCACCGTTTCGAGATTGTGAGAAACTACTTCCGGTTTAACATCGATAATGCGCTGCAGATTCTCCCATTTTCCCATAAAATCAGGGATCAATGTTTCGAGTGTTGTCTCCGGACTTTTCCGTCGAATTGCTTTTACCGTCTGAGCCCAAATTTCAGACCCACCATCAGCTAGATCGTCACGATCAACTGATGTAATAACGCAGTGCTTCACTTTCATCAGAGAAACACTCTGAGCAACCCTTGCGGGTTCAAAAACATCAACTGCTTCCGGTCTACCGGTTGCAACATTACAAAAACCACACGACCGGGTACAGACGTTACCGAGTATCATAAACGTGGCCGTACCTTCCCCCCAACATTCGCCCATATTCGGACAATTTCCGCTTTCGCAAATGGTATGCAGCTTATGTTCACTTACAATTTCCCTGACCTTTTTATAGCTTTCGCCGGTAGGCAATTTTACACGAAGCCATTTTGGTTTGGGTTGTCGGTTTTGCACTGTTATTCCCTCTTCACTTGTTTCCATTTCTCAGAAATGCTTTCGTCCAAAAATAAAGTTCACGTACAACGTAAAAAAATACGGCTTGTTCAACTCATTCGCCATAATTGGAATTTTGGCAGGAAACAAATCGAAAGCTGCGCCAACATCTAATGCCTTAAAACGATCCTCTTCAGGAGAAAATTCAAAATGAAGACCGAATCGGGCATGTCCGCCTAACCTCATTTTAAGTTCATCCATCCCCAGTCCCCAGCGTGATCGGCCATAAATATTGTCGACATTATGCTTAGAGGGGTCATACCGCTCATCAACAGTGCGCATTTCAAAAGGACTATTGGTTGGGTAAATTACCTGCAGATAAACAGGTTTAAGCATAGCAATGGAGGGGCCAATACCCCAACTGTAGCCTACTTCAACGCCTTGTTCACGCAGTTTCTGAAACAGAATTCTCCGTTCACCAAAAAAAGGACGCAACACCATTACACCATTCAGCTTCCCGTAATAATATCCACGACCATCATCGTAGTTAGGATTTGAAACTTTCACCTCTTTAGGGTTACGCATATTCACAAAATCTGCCCCGAAAGAAAGTTTGTTTTTATATGATTTCTGAACACCATACCTGAAATGCAAACCCACGCCACTGGAATGTAAAATACCGCCTCCAACAACTTCTTTCCGGTAAACAAGACCAATATCTTCCGATGCCGGCTTTTGTGACCATGCAAAAAAAGGCATGGCAAACAAAACCGAAATCAGGAATTCAAGTGGCTTTATTGGTAGATTTGACATTATAACAAAAATACAACTATTCAACCTTAAAATTTAGTATATCAATGGAAATTTCAAGAATCATTTATTTAGGGGCCCTTCGCACTGAGGCAACGCATCTGAAATCAGGGAAAATCATTACCACCGACGCTCCAACAGACAATAACGGCAAAGGGGAAGCGTTTTCTCCGACGGATCTTTTGGCAACTAGTTTAGGTTCATGTATGCTTACAATTATGGGAATTGCTGCAGCTCAACACGGAATAAACCTTGGGGATATTGAGGTAAGCATTGAAAAACACATGGCATCAGCTCCACGCAGGGTAGACAAAATTGTCGTAACGATGAACATTGAAGAAAAGGGGCTGAGTGAAGAGGATAAAAAACTTCTAGAGTCATCGGCAAAAGCATGTCCCGTTGCGAAAAGTCTGCATCCTGATTTAGTACAGGAAGTACGCTTTAATTACAATTGAATAGAAGAAGGACGGATCTCGAAGTGCGAATAATCTGCGATACAATTTCCCTCTGAAAAAATCAGCAATTGAGGGGACTCATGTTTGACTCCGGTTTTCGAAGCAACATAATTTGACAAATCCCTGTAGGTTATTAGATCGAGGAGGTAAACAGCCAATGAAGGGTTTACAGTCTCCCATTCACGTTCAATCCGGCTTTTTGCCGCATCTGAAATGGAGCATCTGGATGAATGCTTAAATACAGCAAAAGTGGCTGAAGGGTCAGAAACACTTTTTTCAACCAGCTCGTCAAAGTCACTGATTGAATCGAGTATTTTCCAAATCATTATTAACGATTTCCGTTTTCCGGAAGCTCAGTTAAATCTGAATTCTGTACTGAAGATACCGAAGAATATGCAGGACACTTTTCATGCTTACCGGCACGGAATAAACCGCAAGAAGAAAGAGACATAACCATTAATGCAACGGCAGCAACTGAAAAAATAACTTTTCTCATCTGAATTAGGGCTTTATTGATGTTGTTTGGGACTGAAAAGATAAAGAACTTTTTGAAAAATGAAAAATTGAGTGTTTTTTTAAACAAGAATGCAACTAAACGAACAATTATCAACTATTGCGCCAGACTGGGCACAACTACTTAAGGATGAAGTTGGAAAAGCCTACTTCCTTGAACTGGAGAACTATATCACAAAGCAGCGGGCAACAGAAATTGTTTTTCCACCTGAACATCTTGTGTTTGAGGCATTCAGAAAAACACCGTTGAATTGTGTAAAAGTTGTGCTTCTTGGACAAGATCCCTACCATGGTGACTGCCAGGCTCATGGACTTTGCTTTTCAGTACCGGCAGGCGTCCCCTTTCCTCCTTCCCTTAGAAATATTTTCAAAGAGCTAAAAGAAGATACAGGAAATGCCATTCCGATGACCGGAGACTTGAGTTCCTGGGCGAAAAATGGAGTGCTTTTACTCAATGCGACATTAACTGTGAAACGCAATGAAGCCGGGTCTCATGCCGGAAAAGGATGGGAACAATTTACCGACAAGATAATTGAACTATTAAGTGAGAAAAAATCCGGATTGGTTTTTATTCTTTGGGGTGGGTATGCTAAGAAGAAAAAACACCTGATTGATGAAAGCAAACATTTCATTATTGAATCCAATCATCCTTCACCCCTATCTGCCAATCGCGGTGGTTTTTTTGGTACACGCCCGTTCTCAACAACAAACCTACTATTGAAG
>JBKBUQ010000094.1:0-11610 GCA_046289975.1 Flavobacteriales bacterium
AGATGGAACAACATTCCCTTTCCTCCATTGATCTTTTCGAGGTTTCCGGATTCAGCCCAGATATCTCTTTTGAAATTTACATTTCCGGTAGAATGATCGTAAATCAGAATATCCTTAAAATGACTTCCCTCCTTGGTTTTTTCCATTACACGGATACTGAAACCGGGGATATCATTGTAAAATCTTCTTTCTGTAAGTGTAAGTGCAGGTTTTTGGTTTTGAATATCGAAAATGAGCGACCTGAATTTCATGTTTGCAACAGGCCATAAATAGTTGGCAAAAAAGAAAGCGGAGATACTGATGAATGCGATAAAAATGATGAGTGGTCGCATAATGCGCATCAATGATAATCCTGCAGACCGCATGGCCGTGAGCTCGCTGCTTTCGCCAAGATTTCCAAATACCATGATAGAACTAAGCAGAATGGCTAGTGGGAGTGCCATAGGAACCAGGTTTGCTGAGGCGTAGAACAGTAATTCTGCTACTACATACCATTCCAAACCTTTGCCCATAAGGTCATCCACATACTTCCACAAAAACTGAAGAATAAGAAAGACCATAGCAATAGCAAAGGTCAGAATGAACGGACCCAGGTAGGAAGCAATGACAAGGCGTGTAAGTTTCCCCACTGTGCAATTTACGCTGCAATTCTACGAAAATTGTAGCAGCTTCAGGCTCCCAAGCGCTGGCGAAGGACGTTGATCTGGTTGTTCCATAAGAATGTGGAATCTTCCACATCATTTTCTTCCGCATGATCAACTATCATTAAGGCCACCTCTTTGGTAAGGGGGTCTGTCTTAATATGAAATTCGAACATGGTATTTTCTTCTTCATCCTCACGGTCCCACTGAAAGCGAACATGCTCAAACGGCTTTTTGCTAACCAACCGGGCACGCTCCTCGATATCGTCCCAGCGAAAAATGAAAATGTCATTGCGGATGTTGACGTCATCTGCAAACCACTCCGACAAACCGTCGGGAGTACTTACGGAGTTAAATAACACTTTATTGGAGGACCGGAGTGGAAACTCCAGTTCGAATTTGACTTTACTGCTCATTCTGATGGATTTGCACCTAATATAATAGGAAATATCGAGATAAACAAGAAGTTAATTGTTAACACCTGTTGGTATCTCTTGTATTTTCGCAAGGAAATGTACTTTTGTGCCATGCTCAACGGAAAACGCATAATTGTAGTTCTGCCAGCCTACAACGCATCGCAGACACTTGAAAGAACTTATAATGAGATTCCATTCGATATTGTGGATGATGTTGTCCTTGTGGATGACGCCAGCAAGGACGATACCTCCGAAGTAGGACGTAAATTGGGAATTAAACATGTTATTCGGCATGAAAACAACAGGGGTTATGGCGGTAATCAGAAATCGTGTTACAACAAAGCTTTGGAACTTGGTGGTGATATTATTGTGATGTTGCACCCCGATTACCAATACACACCAAAGTTGATACACGCAATGGCAAGTGTAATTGCATATGATGTTTACCCGGTTACGCTTGGATCCCGGATTCTCGGAAAAGGTGCCCTAAAAGGAGGAATGCCCAAATACAAATACATTGCCAACCGTTTCCTTACTTTGGGTCAGAATATCCTCATGGGACAAAAACTTTCCGAGTACCATACAGGATACAGAGCCTTTTCAAAAGAGGTTTTTACCAAGATCAATATTGAAGCAAATTCTGATGATTTTGTTTTCGATAACCAAATGCTCGCGCAGATCTTTTTCGCAGGATTTGAAATTGGTGAAGTAACCTGTCCGACAAAATATTTTGAAGAAGCATCTTCAATAAATTTTAGCCGATCTGTAAAGTATGGAATGGGAGTACTTCGTGTATCCTTTCAATACCGATTCGCAAAATGGGGGCTGGCAAAACCGTTAATATTCCGAGCTTAATAAAATTGTCAGGGTTCTCTTCGGAAGAAAACAAACCCATTTTTTTCACCAATAACTTCCAACAATGGGTAGGCTTCAAGGTAGGTTTGTTTGCTTTGAATTTTACAAATAAAGTAAGCCGGCTTATCAATTGCTTCACGTGCCAACCAATGTTCGGTATAGTGGTCAGGATTAGAATGTGGAAGCGTTTTTGAATAAAATAAATGCGCGTAACTTTTGTAGCCCAGGGTGTGAACATACACATCTTTTTCCTGCAGACTCTCAAAATATTCGATTGCCGCTCTTTGTGAATAAGCTTCAACCTTAGGAAGAATATGGATACTGGCACCAAGGAGGGTGATACATAAACCAAGTGATAGGGAAACAAAGCCTTTTGCCAATTCTCCTTTTGCAATCAATACCAAAGCAATAATCAACATGATAAAAAAGACAATACCGGGTAATGCATCTATCCACGACCAGCTTACTGTTGCCTGCAAATTGCCTAATGCGAATGGATCTTTTACTGTTTCCGATGTAAACAAAACATCTTTTTTCATCATTACAAAAGGAATTGCAATAAGTGCGAGAGATAAAATTCCACCAATGAAAATCAGGAAGAAATTCATCCATTTTTTCCAACGGAAAGCGAATCCGTTCGACATTGCATACAAACTGTCGGCAGCCAGATAAGTGATTGGAAAGTAACACAAGGAAGAATAATGCGGTATCTTGGTTTTTACTATTGAAAACAAAATAAGTGTCACCCAAAACATCACTTTCATCCACATTCTGAATCCTGCACCTTCACCTTTAAGTGAAAATAAACCATGAATTGCGGGAATAGAAGCCGGGAAACATCCGATAAGAAGGATGATGAAATGGTAATAGAACGGTCCACCGTGACCCGCATCCTGGGTACTGAACAAGCGGATTTGGTAAACGATAAATTCCCGGATAATATGTCCGTTCCCATTCATAACGAGCAATAAAAACCAGATTCCTCCGCTTAGGGCGATAAAAAAAAGAAGGACCAGTATTCCTTTGAAATCAATGATTTTTGAGAAGCGGTTCAGCATCCAGAAAATTCCAAAACTTCCACCGGCAATGATCAATGCAACAGGACCTTTGGTCATTACTGCCAAACCAAGAAATAATCCTGCAAGCGCAAAATGTTTCAAATGTTTTTTGTCCTGAATAGATTCCATTCCAAGATAGAAACGGTAAAAAGCGATGAAAATAAACAGATTGAACCAGGGGTCAATAATGCCGGATTTAAAGTAGAGGTGAGGAAGCAGGGATCCGCCGTAGAGAATCACCCACCACCATGCCAGTCGCTCATTGCGCAATCGTTTTCCTGCAGTGAACAAAACAAAAAGTGTCAATATACCAGCGATAACATTTGGGAATCGGGCTGCAAATTCAGTTACTCCAAATATTTTCATGCTTAGAGCCTGCATCCAGATGAAGAGTGGTGGTTTTTCCCAGAAAGGCTTGTAATTGATAGTGACCGTGGAATAGTCTCCGGTAACCAACATCTCCCGTGCACATTCGGCAAAGTTGATTTCATCCCAATCGAAGAGATGCGTACTGCCAAGAAAGGGAAGGAAGAAAATAGCTGAGAGTAGCAGAATGACCAAACGAGGATATGGAAATGAAAATCTCATGATCAGCGTTTTTGAATCAGTCCTTTGTCATAGCTGGAAAAGCGGTTATTATCAACCACAATATAGGCGAAAACGGCAAATAATGTTCCGATCCACATTCCAGCAAAAACATCAGCCACAAAATGTTGGGATAAATATACTCTTGAGTAAGCTGCCAGTGCAGCAGCCAGAAAAAGAAGGATTTGAATAAATCCATTTTTGCAGCTGAATGCCAAAAACGCAAAAATCGCAAATGCACAGGTTGAATGTCCGGAAGGAAAACTGTGTTCCAAATGCAACTTCACTCCATCTACAAAATGAAAATCTTCGTTTTCCCGGAAATAATAAAAGGGACGCATTTCACCATTAAAAAAATTGCGTTTTAGAAGTTGAGCTGTAATTCCCGATAGTGCAAACGCAATAAAAAGCCCAATGCCATTTCGAACCGATAAAAAAAGGGTACAAAGAATGATTAGAATAGAGGCAAAAATACCATCACCTAAATGTGTTAGATAAGGCATAAATATATCCTTAAAATCGGAATGGTATTGGTTAACATATTTATGCAGGATCAATTTTTCAGAACCAATCACTACATATCCCAAGAAGATGGTAGCTAAAAAAAAGCCCCAGGTGAACTTGTTAAGAAGGATATTCTTAATCATGGAGCACAAACCTACTACATTAGTTTTAATAATGGAATTGAGTTTTATTAGGTAATCCTTTATATTTTTTGAAATTCCTGGGTTAAGGTTAGAACACAACTAATACCTCGAAAGTGAAATACTTACTATCTTTTCCTGAAAAGCAGATTCTCCTTCGTCGAATCGATTCAGGAAAATGAAGCGAAAAAGCCAATTCAGAAAACATAAAAGCCACGAATTCATCGTGGCTTTTTCTGCTTCATTGGTAGCGGGAGAGGGAGTTGAACCCTCCACCTCAGGGTTATGAATCCTGCGCTCTAACCAACTGAGCTATCCCGCCATGGATTTGAGGGCGCAAATATATCTTTTTTGAAAATACGATTGCTATATAAAAGCGACAAAACGAAAAAAACTAAAAATCAGTCTTTCTACCATTTCTTAAAAATCACAAATACAGCCAAAGCAATCAATGCAAATCCAAGCAAATAATTCCATTTCACTCCTTCTTTAAGAAAGAATACTGCGAAGGCAATAAACACAACTAAACTTATTACCTCCTGAATGGTCTTAAGCTCCCAGGCATTGAATTGTCCATGTCCAATTCTGTTTGCCGGTACCATAAAGCAATATTCGATAAATGCGATTCCCCATGATATGAGGATCACTTTCCATAGCGTAACATGCTTATAATTGAGATGGCCATACCAGGCGTAGGTCATAAATAAATTGGAAATGAGCAGAAGGCCGATGGTTTTCACGGTGCTTTTTTTAACAAAAGTAAAAGGATCCTGTAAATGGAATAGATCTATTCAATTATTCGAAAATGTGTTTCAAAATATTTGATTAATAAGTTAACATAAATGTTACTTACGTAGTTTATTCGAATGTTTTTAACCTGCTTTTTGCCTGATGACTTCCTGAATGGACTTGTTTTCAATCCTGCTGTTGAGCCAACTTATTATATCGAAATAAAAAAATGCCCTTCGCTCATAGGGGTCCTTTTTTAATTTTTCCATCTCCGATCTCAAACGCTTAAAGCGATCATTCATTCGCTGTGCGGTTGGAGATTTGGGGTCCACTTTCAAAAAATCAAGCAAGGCTCCTGTATATCTTGGGAAATTACTTTCACGCAAAAGTGATCGCAATAAGCTTCGGGTAGCGTGCTCAGTCATATCTGCATTATTGAGCTCAAAATAACAGATCAAGCGCAAAATCCTAGCAAAGGCCTGAATATCCTCCCGAATCTCGCGATCGCTCAATTGGATGATTTTGGAAAGCCATTTTAATGTTGCTTTAAAATTACCCGCTCCAAAGAACAGACATGCAATCTTATAATAAAATAAAATAACGGTATTGAGATCGAGTCGGGGAATGAACTTGTTCAATTCGTCTTCAAAGCGCGAAACAATGCGTGTTCCCGACTGAAATTCAGCAAGCATGAAGTGTCGGTTAATCTCATGAATGTAAATGGCTTTAAATAAATTCAGATTGATGTTTTCGGTAATAGCAAGGTCTTTCCGCCGCTTTAATCCGACAAGTTTCCGATGCGTATCCATAAATTCCTCATACATCGAGAGTTTATTCAGCACTACTAGTAAACTGTTTAAAGCCCTGATATACATCTCCGTTTTAATACGAATCATTTCAGGATAAGACTCAAACAGGCGCACCCATTTTCTTGCCTGAACAAGTCCTTTTTTCATTTCCTGCCGGAAAAAATAGTAACCGGTAAGCGATTGGTACAAATACATTTTTTCATGAAACGAGAGATCTGCTTCTTTATAGGTAGGAAGTGCTGAAAACAAAATGTGGTGTAAATGTTCTTCCTCAAGCTTATTTCGTAAAAATCCCGATCGTTGATAGAGGTTGGTCATGCGCAAAGCCAAATTCGAAAATGTATTGATATTGCGAATGGCATTTGCTGTTTTTTCCGTTTCTGAAATTATCCTTTTTACCCTATCCCCCGAATACTCTCCCGGCGAACGCATTACAGCAAGTTTTTCAAGTTCTAGCAGTTCCAGTAATAATAAGAAGCTATCTGTATTTTTTGCTTTTCGTTTTGCCTTGTCGAGGTGGGTTAGGCATTCCTTATATAAACAACGGTTATATAAAATACGTGCATGATCAATCATGGAGGTTAACTGCACTTCTTTTACTTCTCTGCTTTCAAGATGCTGTATCGTTTTGAGTAGATGTTTATACAATTGCGCCTTAAGATTGGAAATCTGATGGGGTGGAAGCTCCGGAATTTTTTTCAGCAATTTGCTCTCATTGTATTCTTCCAACTTCACCATTTCCTCAAATAAGCGCATGTATTTGGTTCCTGATGATTTTCTGGATTGCACTGTAAATGCACGCTTTTCGGAAGGACTTAATGACTTTATTAGCCTGAAAAGATCTTCCGATTTCAATTTGGACATCGTAGAATGATTTAAGTCAAATCTAAGTATTTTTAATTGTAGAAAATCTGAATTTGTTGTTTTAAAAGGCTATTCATACATCGTAATATAATTCTTTCTTAAATTTTCTTTGGTCTTATTCAGCTTAATTTTGTCCAAAATCAAATCAAATGGCAAAAGCTGCAATTACCGCTGTTGGCGGATATGTTCCCGAGTATGTACTTACCAACGAGGAGATTGAAACGATGATGGATACGACCAGCGAGTGGATTGTAACCCGTAGTGGTATAACTGAACGCCGGATAATGAAGGATAAAACCAAGGCATCCGCATTTATGGCTGCTGAAGCTGCTAAGGAAGTCCTAAAAAAATCAGGGACAAGTGCGAAAGATATTGAGCTGATAATTGTGGCAACAGTAACACCGGATCACCAATATCCTGCAACAGCCAATATTGTTGCTGATATGATTGGTGCCACCAACGCATGGAGTTTTGACGTTCAGGCGGCTTGTTCCAGTTTTATTTATGCTTTACAGACAGCAAGTAAATTCATTGAATCCGGTGCACATAAAAAGGTGATTGTAATTGGTTCTGATAAGATGTCGAGTATTATGGATTACACTGATCGTTCAACATCTATTCTTTTTGGAGATGGAGCCGGTGCTGTTTTGCTTGAGCCGTCTTCTGATGCAACCGGAATTCTGGATGCAAAGATGTATGTTGATGGTAGTGGGAAAAAATACCTGTATCAGGAAGCAGGTGGCTCACTTCACCCTGCATCTTTCGAAACTGTTTTGAATAAACAGCATTTCGTTACCATGGAAGGCCAATCTGTTTTTAAAGTCGCTGTTGTGAAAATGGCCGACGTTGCAGAAGAAATAATGGTTCGCAATAAACTCGGAGCTGATGATATTGCGTTTTTAGTTCCTCATCAGGCTAATAAACGAATCATCGAAGCAACTGCCGACAGGATGGGGGTTGGTATGGAAAAAGTGATGTTAAACATTCAGCGATACGGTAATACAACATCAGCTACCCTGCCTTTATGTCTTTGGGAGTGGGAAAAGCAATTAAAAAAAGGAGATAACCTGATTCTCACCACTTTCGGCGCAGGATTTACCTGGGGAGGTATGCTGGTTCGCTGGTCCTACTAATTGGGCTATCTGATTTTTTCACTTCATTGCAATTGCCTATCAATCATATTAATTAGGCTTAGGAAGTCAATTTTTGGTCATTTTTTATTCGGAACCTTTACTACCCTTTAGTATATTAAGGGCCTCAAACTATCTATGCTTGTCATGAAAAAATCTCTACTTCTTTTCATTGGAGCTGCCGGAATGCTTTGTTTTATGCCGGTTAAAGCCCAAGTAAATTCGGAATCTACAGTTATATACTGTGATGAGTTCCATATCACTCGCCCTCTTCGCGATCTTGCCAAGGAAGGGATGGATGATATTAAACGTATCGAAGAGGCTCGACGAAAGAAATTCGAATCTCCTGATAGAAAACGCCGTACTGCAACAATTCCTGAATATACTTTTGAAGATGGGGTCGAATATGCAACAGATGAAAAAGTTATTCAAAAAGGAGATGGTTCACGTGACAACCGTGCTCCTCTGGTAAACTGGGCCGGTCTTACTGCTTCAGGTTTCCGTCCTTATGACCCTTCAGGTGCTGCCGGACCCAACCATTACATTCAGGCCATCAATGCCACAACGTACCGCGTTTATAATAAGTCAAACGGAGGTAATATGGCAACAGGACTTGTCGGAAGTCTTTGGTCTCCTGCTACACCAAATGATGGTGACCCAATTGTTATGTACGATCGTTATGCTGACCGCTGGTTTATTTCTCAGTTTGGTTCTACAGGTAACAGAATGTATATCGCGATTTCCACTACAGCAGATCCACTGGGATCGTATTACACCTATACGTTTACCTCTCCACAGTTTCCGGATTACCTTAAATTTTCGATTTGGAGCAATGGATATTACATGACTGCTAATACATCAACTCAACGTGTATTCGTATTTGAGCGTGATGCAATGCTTGCTGGTAACGCTGGTGCCCGTGCCGTTTCTGCAACTTTTAATCCCCCACGTGCGGGCGGATTTTTCTGCCCGCTTCCTGGCGATGCGGATGGAAACGGTGGTTTACCGGCTGCAAGTGCTCCATGCCCAATTTTCTCATACTCCGACAATGGTTGGGGCGGTGGTAACATTGATGCTATTCAAATTTATCATGCAACAGTTAACTGGGTTCCTGCAACTCCAACACTTACTATTACCAATGCGGGACCTGTAGCAACTGCTGCATTCGATGGTTCTTACGATGCTGGCTGGAACGATATTTCTCAACCTGGTACAACGCAAAAATTAGATGGTATTGGTGGAGTTTTAAACTACCGTGCACAATGGAGAAAATGGTCGGGTTACAACTCTGTAGTATTGACCTGGGGTGTACGTATCAGTGCATCACAACGTTCTATCATGTGGTGTGAACTTCGCCAAAACCAGGGTACAGGTGTTTGGTCAATGTATCAACAGGGAGTTTACACTCCGGATGCCGCAAGTCGTTGGTGTGGTTCTATCTCTATGGATGACAATGGTAATATTGGTATTGGTTATGCTAAATCTGATGGAACAAGTACTTATCCAAGTCTTTGTTATACCGGCCGTCTTGCCTCTGATCCGCTGGGACAAATGACTTTTGCTGAGGAAACCGTAGTTGTTGGTGTTGCCCGTCAAACAAGCGGAAACCGTTTCGGAGATTACTCGCATACTTCTTTAGATCCGGATGGTGTTACCTTCTGGCATACTGGAGAGTGGATGGGTGGTACCAATGGTGCAACATCTGCTGCACGTACCCGGATTTTCTCATGGCAATTACAGGCAAGCACTCAAGCAGTAGTCGCTATTACATCCAACGATGCAGATAATGCCATATGTGTAGGAACCAACGTTACATTTACTGCTGTACCTACCAATGGAGGAACAACGCCATCTTACCAGTGGTTGGTAAATGGAAATCCCGTTGGAACAAACAGTCCAACTTTTTCTTCATCTACTCTATCAACAGGAGATATTGTTACCTGCGTAATGACTTCCAATATGCCTGGTGTTACAGGAAATCCTGCAACATCGAATAGCATTACAATGACTGTTAGCTCTGTTCCTACTACGCCTTCTCCTTCAGCAAACACGCCTGTTTGTACAAACGCTACACTCAATCTAACAACAGGTGCTGTTGCCGGTGCAACTTATGCATGGACAGGTCCTAGTGGTTATGTTTCCAATACGCAAAACCCGAATCGACCTAATGTAACTTCAGGTATGGCAGGAACATATTCAGTTACAGTAACGGTTGGTGGTTGTTCAAGCCCAGCAGGATCTGTTACAGTTACAGTAAATCCCTCACCTTCTGCCCCGGGAGCTACTACAAATTCTCCCGTATGTTCAGGGAATACCATTCAGTTGAATGCAGGAACTGTTGCAAATGCTACCTATGCTTGGACAGGTCCAAATGGATTTACATCAACTACTCAAAACCCAACCATTACCGGGTCCACAACTGCTAATACAGGTTCATATTCTGTTGTAGCAATCGGAACAAATGGTTGTTCAAGCACGGCTTCTTCTGCTTCTGTAATTGTAAATGCTACACCGGCCACTCCGACTATTACGCAGAATGGTGGAGTCCTTACCTCTAGCTCATCATCAGGTAATCAATGGTACTTAAACGGTAGCCCGATTTCAGGTGCAACAGGACAAAATTACACACCTACAACAAATGGAATTTACACAGTGGTGGTAACCTTGAGCGGCTGTCCTTCTGCAGCTTCATCGCAACTTAATGTTACAAATGTTGGAATTGATGAAGAGAACCTCAATATGTTGATGGTGTTTCCTAATCCAACGAATGGTAAATTCTCGATCACTTTCGAATCTGTTTCCGGTAAGGAATACGTACTTGAAATTTTCAACGATATAGGTCAGGTAGTATTCAGTGAGACCTTCCGTAACGGTGGCTCAATTCATCGTCCAATTGATCTTGGAGAAAATGCTTCAGGTGTCTATACTGTAACACTAAAAAGTGAAGGTAAAAGCACTATTAAGAAAGTTGTTGTTCAGAGATAATCTCACAAACTATTGATAAAAGAAAACCCCGCCAAAAGCGGGGTTTCTTATTAAATACTGATTAATTTTCTTCGTATCCGTATTCGTCAAACATTCCTCCAATTTCATCATCCAGACCGTCCTCACCATCTTCATCATCACCAAATCCTTCGTCCAATCCATATTCTTCTTCCAACCGTGAATCGCCTCCTTCTCCAAAGCTAAATTCGGTATCAGCAATATCCTTGCTTTCTTCCTTGGGAGGTTTACCATAGAACATAGGCACATTTGGATACGTTTCACCTTTTTCTGCAGAGTCTTCTCCCAATAACTCAATAAGGAAACACCACATCCGCATAAAATCGTAAACCAATACTAGGCGCTGACGAGGATCGGTCATGAAATCTTTTAATAAGCTATTGCTCATACTTGGTGCGCCTTCGCTCATATCGAGTAAGGTGATTTCTTCGCCTTTATCCCAGTTTTCGTTCGACATATAAAAACTGGACATTACCCCGCCTTTGAATTTAAAGGCATTGGTAATGGCATTATAAAACTCTTCAAAACTGGCTTCTGTGTTAATGTCTACATCACAGAAAACATCATCCCTTGTGTCGAGTACTACTCGGAATCGGTAAATTCTCATGGTTATCAGATTTTTTTCAGGCCCATTTCAAGACCTAAAGTAAACATTAATTCAGTGGCCTCTTCGAGGTTGTTTCCTATCTCGCCGTCAAGAATAGATTCTCTTATTTTATTCTTTATGATACCTACTTCTTTGCACGGTTGCAAATTAAAAGCGTTCATAATCATTTCACCGGTAACCGGAGGCTGCCAGTTTCTTATTTTATCCCGCTCTTCAACTTCGTTAATAACCTCTCTAACCTTTTGAAAACGTTGAAGGTATCGTTCTTC
>JBKBUQ010000095.1:0-11597 GCA_046289975.1 Flavobacteriales bacterium
TATGCCAGTGTACTTGCCAAACCAATATCATCGCTTAATCAAGTCGTAAAACCAATGTCTCTGGCAACAATCGTAGAAAATCTTTGGTGTTATGCGTATAGATGGGAATTTGCAGACGCATGGCAATAGAAGCGATGAGACAATCGTTGATGGATATCCCTTTGCTTAGGCGAAGTTGTTTTAGCGTGTCCATCGCCCATAGTTGGTCAATATGGGTCAAAAATAGTAACTTCAAACGCCCCATAAGTTGCTCTGCGCGAAGTTGCTCGGCCTTGTTTGGCGCTCCATAGATTATTTCTAACCATGTGATGCTTGTTAAGGCAAGCGGTGTTGTGAGTTCCTTAAACCAAAGAGTCGTGGTTGGGTGTCTACGTAACAGATGAATAATAACCGTGCTATCGACCAACGCATCCATCATGGCTCGTCATTCCAGTAGGCTTTTAGGCGTTTTTCTGTCTCATGCCGGATATGTTTCACCCATTCTACGGGGTCTTCTGGCCCAGAGGCTTGCCACGCTGCGGAGTCCATCGCCTCGACCAATGCTACCACCTCACGCCCCCAATGACCCTCTGATGACACAGGCGCGGGTGATGTATCCAACGACTCCACCAACATCACCGCCAATGTTTTACGCTCATCAGGGGTTAATTGTGATGCTTGCTTGAATAGCTCTGCGATGGTCATGATAATCGCCTTCGTTTATTTTTTGGAATTTAGATTTTGAAACAAGAGGTAACTGATCCATCCCCACAATATACCCCAAATTGCGGCAACTGCAATATCGGAAGGATAATGTACTCCCAGATAAATGCGCGAATACGAAACCAGAATTGCAGCAAAAAAGAATAAGAAGGGTGATTTTCTCCAATGGGATTTTAATACAAACGAAAAAAAAGTAGCCAAACCAAAAAAATTGGCAGCATGCGAGGAAATAAATCCGTACATGCCACCACAATGGTTATTGACCAGATGAACAAGGTGTGCAATTTCGGTATTGTGACAGGGACGGTAACGCTGCACAGTGTGTTTGAACAGATAATTGGACCCTGCATCCGTAAGCGAAATCAAAACACCGGCAGATAATAAACCAATAAGCAATCCAGGGATTCCATAAAAACGGTACAATGCCCAGGCAAGAAAAACATAGGCAGGAATCCAGATGAGTCGCATCGAAACCAGCTCCAACAACTGATCGAAAAACGGAGAATGATGTCCGTTGATCAGAAAAAACAAAGAGCGATCGATCGACTCAAGTGTTTCCATCAGCTGTTCAGTTTACGCCAGAGTTTGTCTTTGAGTTCCTGAATATTGAAACCGGTGACCGATGAAATAAATACTGTTTCCACTCCTTTCGGTAATTCCTGTTTCATTTCTTCCATCATCTGCTCATCGAGCATATCGCATTTGGTAATTGCAAGTATGCGGTCTTTATGTAATAATTCGGGATTGAACATTTTAAGTTCGTTCTCCAGAATTTTGAATTCTTTTTTAATGTCAGCTGCATCGGCAGGAACCATGAAGAGTAAGATGGAATTGCGTTCAATGTGACGAAGGAACCGATGTCCCAGTCCTTTACCCAGATGCGCACCTTCAATAATTCCGGGAATATCGGCAACAATGAAAGAGCGGTAATCGCGGTACTGCACAATACCAAGATTGGGAACCATGGTAGTAAAGGGATAATCGGCGATCTCCGGTTTTGCAGCGGATACAACAGAGAGAAAAGTCGATTTTCCCGCGTTAGGAAATCCTACAAGCCCAACATCGGCAAGTACTTTCAACTCGAGAATTTTCCATTCCTCACGACCGGGTTCTCCGGGTTGTGCGTAGTTGGGAGCCTGATTGGTTGATGTTTTAAAATGGTCATTCCCTAATCCACCACGACCGCCGGGAACGAGGATCCGTTCTTCGCCTTCCCTGGTGATCTCAAACAAAATCTCACCCGTTTCCGCATCACGCGCTACAGTTCCAAGCGGAACATCCAATACTTCATCGCGACCACTTCTTCCTGTCATACGGTTCGATCCACCGTTCTGACCTTCTTCTGCAATTACATGCTTACGGTATTTCAGGTGAATGAGTGTCCACAACTGTGCATTACCGCGAAGAATAATATGACCACCGCGACCACCATCACCGCCGTCAGGTCCTCCTGTGGGATTTCCTTTTCCGCGGTGGAAATGCGCAGAACCTGCTCCGCCTTTTCCGGAACGACCGCAGATTTTTACGTAGTCAACAAAATTCGAATCCATGTTCTTTTTCTAAACAACAAAACCTGTCCGCAGACAGGTCCTGCAGGTGTATTTGCGATTAATTATTTTACTGCTGCTGCATCAATTGCCGAAGAAAGCCGTGAGAAAATCTCATCAATGCTGCCAACGCCGTGGATCTCGCTGCATTTGTTTTGTTTCTGATAATAGGCCTTTACCGGAGTAGTTTCAGCGTTGTACACATCAATCCTTTTCTGAATCACATTCAGGTCGGCATCATCTGCGCGTCCCGATGTTTTTCCTCTTTCAAGCAAACGGCGTTTTAATTCTTCTTCGGGAACTTCGAGCGAAAGCATAACGGTGATACTCTGAGCTTTTGAATCCAGAAAAGAATCCAGCGCTTCTGCCTGTGCGGAAGTGCGCGGAAAACCATCAAAAATAAATCCGCCGGCAGATGGATTCTTGTTTACTTCCGACTCCAATAAACGAATCGTAACTTCATCCGGCACGAGCTGACCCTTATCAATGTAACTTTTTGCAAGATTACCGAGTTCTGTTCCACCCTTAATGTTTGAGCGGAAAATATCACCGGTTGAGAGGTGAACAAGTTTGTACTTTGCGATCAGATTTTCCGACTGTGTACCTTTCCCTGCACCGGGAGGACCAAATAACACAATGTTCAGCATAGGCATGATTTTAATTATGAAACGATCTGGTAAATATCTCTGAGGTTACGTCCGAGTCCATCGTAATCGAGTCCGTACCCCACAATAAAAGCATTGGGGATTTCCATGGCGACGTAATCTATTTTGTGTTTTCCTTTGTAGGCTTCGGGCTTGTAAAGCAGTGTGGCCACTTTAACCGAAGCAGGAGAATGTTTTTGCAAGGTATCCATCACTTTTTCCAGCGTAAGACCGGTATCCACAATATCCTCCACAACAATTATATCGCGACCACGAATATCTTCTGCCAATCCAACCAATTCCCGTACCTCGCCGCTTGAGCCTGTGCCGATGTAGGATGCAAGTTTTACAAAAGTAATCTGACAATCGCATTTCACTTCGCGAATGAGGTCAGCAGCAAAAAGGAAACTTCCATTGAGTACACCAAGCAAAAGCGGAGTACGACCGGCATAATCCGCACTGATACGCTTGCCCAGCTCAGCAATGTTCCCAAGTATCTCCTCCTCACGCAGGTAAAGGGCGAACGTCTTGTCCTTGAGTGTCACCTTCATCCGACAAAGGTAACATTTTTGATATTTTTGGTCAACTAACTGAAAATCTGAATCCTAGCTTGAAATTACAGCTTCGGTTACTCTTCAGGCAAGAGGCTGATCATGCGCTGAATGAAAACTGCATTGGGAATGGTTACCGTTGTGCCTTCAATGGTTTTGATGGTGATAAAGAACACTCCGATCTCTGAGATGATTCCGGTAACGGGATAATCTTTATCCATGATCTGAATTTTGCTTCCCACTTTTGCAGGATGATTGATAAAAAGCAAAACAGCAGAGGTGATATTTGACAATAGAGACCACTGCGCAAAAAATGCAATGCCCAATAAGGTAAGCATGGAAGAAACAAAGAGGAACAATTCCCGCTGATCAACACCCCAGATCATCAATAGTATGATCGCTCCCAAAACATTGATAAAAACACGAACGATACGTCCAAGCATTTTTGCTCTTCGGTGTTCAATTTCAATGGCAGAGGTAACGCGACGAAAAACACGGGTAACTATTGCACGTAACACAATAACCATTAATACCACTACCAGTGTTTCCAAAATCTGGTATTCGTAAGGATGTAAAAATTCGATCGTTTTCATTGGCGAGCAGCAAGCATTGTATGGGTTTGAAGAAACATTCGTAGCTGCACAATAAGCATTATGCAAGCCAGTAACAAATGCAAAGGTTGAATCAGTGCAGGCATATTGAAATAGGCAAGTGTTGCACCGCTAACAACTTCAATGGCAATCACAGTAAACAAAAATTTTATTCCGGGCAATTCCAGTGATGATTCGCGCAGTTTGTACCAAATGAAAATAGTTAACAAAACAATCATCCACGAAAAAGAACGGTGAATGTAAAAAATAGTCGTAAGCTGATCGATCCATAAATGACGATCCTCTCCACCGAATTGCGCGTACAAGGCATCGATTTGCTGACGAATCTGTGTCCCCATCAATATCTGGAAGAGTCCGATCACAATTACAAGTCCCAATAAAACACGAACCGTTTTGGGAACCTGAATTTTTTCTTTCTGCATCAATGAACGCTCCATGATCACAACCTGCAAAAGAATAATCAGCAATGCAAGAACCATATGCACCGTAAGAACCCAGGGCAAAAGATTGGTAGCGACCACAATCGCACCGAACCATGCAGTTACTGCAAGCAAAATCAAATTGAGCAAACAGAAAAAGATCAGACGCTTATCGTTTTTCCACCACCAGAGTGAAAGAATAAATTGCAACAACATCAAATTACCCGAAACAAACCCTATTAAGCGATTGATGTATTCTGTCCAGGTTTTTGTTGCGTTAAAGTCCTGTTCCTCCAATAAAGATGGGGCGTTACGCATTGCAGAAGCTTCCTGCGAAAAACCGGTCCGATCGAGCAGACGGCAAAAATCCTCAAGTTTTTTTGCGCGTTTGGCTGCATACACTTCTTTGTAGTCGGCAGGTAATTGTGAAATATCCGTTGGAGGAATCCACTGCCCAAAACAACGCGGCCAGTCGGGACAACCCATTCCTGAACCACTCATGCGGACAACACTACCCGCCAGAACAACCAACAGAACAGCTATCAGGGTGAGCTTCGTCAGAATTGAGAATCGCTTGATCATGAAGGCAAAATTACGGTCCGATTTTACTTATCTTGCATCATCACGAAAAGAATTTTCATCCTTTTCATGCAACCTTTGCCAAAAGTGTTGACGTTAGGATATTAAACAAAATTGTATGAGGACTGTTCTGATTTTATTTCTTTTTATCCCCTTTGCCGCTCATTCTCAGGAATCCGGTAAGTTTGAAGGCTCCGGAACGCTGCAGGTTGGATTACGGACCACCAGTAGTCTTTTTGGCGATGAGGGGTACAGCGGCTTTGGAACCGGCGGACAATTCCGACTCCGTCTTGGCAAGCGTCTCAACACCGAATGGTTTGCCGATTACATCCTCACCGACATCGGCGGATTGGGTCGCAGGGCCGACGGACATATTGGATGGAGTGTGATGTTTTACCCCTTTTCTACAGGAGAGAAAAAAATCACACCTTATTTGCTTGCCGGCCATTGTTTCGATTACACCAGAGTAACACCGTTTAACACACTGGTAAAAGACAACTCCGGACAAAGTCAGCAGCGCTGGAGCTCTGCCACCCAAATGGGTTTAGGAGCGCATTGGCACATCACAGAGAAATTTGATATTTCCTTTTCTGCCCAATACATGATTCACCTCGGTAAAGACCTTCATTACCATATTGAAGAAGTAAACGGCATCAAGGAACTACAAATGGCACCTCCACATGATGATGCAACACTAGAAGGACATTTATTACTCACCGCCAGTCTTAACATCCGAATCGCAGATTTATGGTAAAGCACATCCGCACATTAGCCATTCTACTTGTACTTTTTGCAGCCGGAAAAGGCAATGCACAAGAAGGAAAACAATACATCCATAAAGGACTATTCTGCGCAAGAGGAGCATTGTCGTATGGAAAAATGTTTCAATTATCGGCGAATCAAATCTATCTCGACGGCAATATTGAATTTTACATCGATGAAAAAGTTTCCCTGCGCGGCAGCGGATACTGGTTTCTTTCTTCATTCAATGGGAAAACACCTTTGAAACTCCACCACTCGCTGTTTGCAGGACCACTCTATCATTTTAAAACGAAATCCCATTTCGATCCTTACATCGGCCTCGAACCCGGAATCAATCTTGGTCAGGCCGGCGATCCCTGTTTTGGCGACCCATGTCTGCAAACAATATTGCCTTACGAAATGGAAATGGTGGCAACGCCACTGATTTCGCCATCCATCGGATTTAATTATTACGGTCAGAAGTGGTTTCATCTCTGGCTCAGTGCGCGGTATATTGCAGGAAGATTCATGGATAATTACAACAGCGCCTCGCTCAACGAATTCAGAATTTCCTTTGGATTAGGATTCAACATTAATTGATTTATGAAAAAGTTCCCGGTTTTTACTCTTGCTATTGCTCTTGTATTTTCATCCTGCAAACGCGATAAAGGAGACACCATCGATCCGCCGGTTACAGATCCGGGTCTTACGGCAAGCACTCCGGTTTACGGATACGGAATGCTTAATCGAATTAAGGGAATCTGGAGTGGACCTGTTACCTCAACCACATCGCTAGGGGGATTTCCCGACTGGACTGTCGATCTGCGTCCAATCGCGCCCGGGCAGATCTCTTCCAAATCGGAACTCGATTCGCTGAACGATATTTTCATGTCGTTTTTTGTAACACGATACAACAATGAATACCGCATCGCTTTTCGTAATGGCGGAGGATTTGCGGGATCGCAACGGATTTCCTATTTGCAATGCGACAGCGTATCAGAAACTGCACAATCGGCCTATTACCGTTTTTCGGATTTTGTTGCCGGACAAGCAAGAGCCTGGTCGGAATTCCGCTTCAGTAACGACAGTTTGTACATGCGCACCTATACCAGCAGATACAACACGGTTGCACCGGCACAATTGCACATGACCTGGACAGCCAAATTAAAAGACAGCACATCAGCACATATAGCAGACTCACTATTCGATTTTCCGCGTAAAGTATTGGCAAAGGACCTGAGCAATGCATTCAGCACCCTGTCAGAATCCATTTTCTTCAATACATCAACAGAGCCCTATCCGGAAAATGATCAACCTTACCTGGGGAAAACCACGGTCAACATCAGTTTTTCAGGAGCCATTACACCGGCAGCAGGAACAAAAAACTATGTGATTTTTACCACACAACCGCTTTTCTCCGGATTTTCTTTTTTAAGTCAGAATTTAAAATTCCGCTCGCGCTATGTGATGTTACCCGCAGAAGACAATCAATACCAATTCACCTATATGCATCCGGGCACTTATTACGCCTACGTTCTGCACGATGCCAATGGTGACGGAAATTTCACATCAGGAGATCACATCAATACTCCATTGAGCACAATCAGTTTTACGCTGTCGGCATTGGGAACAGAGACCGTAAATGTTCAGGTGAATTTTACGATACCTTAATTTCAAAAACCTCAATTGAAAAGGGGCAACAGGATGTGAATTTCGATTACCCCTTTTATTTTTTCATTTACAGAAGTTAGTCGAACTCGACTATAATTCCGAATAGTATTTACCTCAACTGAGCTTCCATTTCTGCCAAGCGCGTTTTCTTTTCGGAAAGATCTTTTTCCAATTGTGCAATTTTTTCAGGATTCTGTTTTTTCTTGGCTTTTTCCTTATTCAGCGATTTTTCGTTTGATGCGATCTCCTGTTTCAGCACTTTGATTTTCACTTTTAGCTTGCTGTTATCAACCTTCGCTTTATTATCTGCTTTTTTTGCATCTTTTTCGGCTTGCTTTTTATCGGCATACAAATTCCGCACTTTCGCAGCCGACTGTTCCGCCTGTTTGTTATTATCATCTTCCAATCCTTTTAATCGGGCATTTTCCTGATCATTGATTGTCATTGCCATTGCTTTATCCGTTCTTTCTTTTCCGAACGCAGCAGCGTTTTTACGGAATCGTAATTCTTCCAGTTCATTTTTACGAATATCAAGATCAATCGAATCCACTTTATTCATTGGTTTGGCAGCAGAAATTTGCGATTCTTTGGTAGCAATCTGATTATCGTAATCAGTCATTTTTCGTGTATAATCACTGTTCTGGGTTCTCACTGCAGCAAGTTCAGAACGTTGTTTGGCTGCCTGATTGGCTTTTAATTCCCACTCTTGTTCTTTGGCAACAAACTCTTGCTGTTTGTCGATGTTAATGGTCTTCTTTTTTGTTTTCTCCACTCGTTCAAGTGCAAGTTTATTCTTCTCCTGAGTGCATTTCAATTCTTCAATTTCGAGTTCAGCCAGCTTTTGCTCATAAGGCGACATTTTCGCTTTGTTGTTTTTGTATTCGAACTCTTTTGTAGCAAGATTTTTTGTTGAGTTGGTCAGATTATTTTTTGCGTCCTGCAATTCATCCACTGCAGGCTCAGGATCCGACTGAATTCCTTCCTGCTTATCCTCTTTTACCGGCGTTGTTGTTTGCTCCGCAGGAAGATCTTTAATGATCACATCCTTTTTAAACAACATGGCATTGTCGCCATTGTCTTCCTTCACTTCATCATCTGCATCTACAAACAATCCCAAACGCCATGTTCCGCTTGGCACATCGATATCTTTAAAGGAGATTGTAAGGTTCTTGTATTCCTTCGACATAAAATGTTTCATGTTCTCAATCCTCCAGGTCTTGATGAAAATTGGATCTTTCCCTGCCTGGTAGAGGTAGAGTTTTACATTGAACGGAGAAATGAGGTGTTCAGAGTTATTGCCATCAGACAATACCATAAAATTTACCCCCTTAAATGTGCGGGTATTGCTGTCGAAGGATTCCCACCACATGTTCTCTTCGAGGTTAGTGGGATAAACATTGGCATCTTCAACTTTTTGTGCCTTTGCTCCGCTGAGTCCGGACAAAAGGGCGATTAGAAGGATTAAATTTTTCATGGAGTATTATTTTTTTTTGCGAAGATAGCCAAGAACGTGCCAAAAACCTCAAATATCTTATTATCAAATAATTATCATTTTACTTAACCGATAAATCAAGCTTTAAACTGTTTAAATCCACACCATTGCTCATACCTACCATTGGTACAATGAATGCAAGCTGGCAACCTTTTTGCACCTAATTTTGTCTATATATCTCATGATCCGACTTTTTCTCCTCCTATTCATTCTGTTTAACACCTGTTTTCAATCGGGTGCAACGCATATTGTGGGTGGAGAATTGATTTACGATTGTTTGGGAAACAACAGTTACCGCATCACGCTCAAAGTGTACCGCGAATGTGGTCCTGCGAATTCCAATCAGACTCCATTCGATAATCCTGCTCCAATTGCTATTTATGAGGGGGGAGTTTTGGTGCATAATCTATCTTTAACTCTTGGTGGAGTTGTAAATGTACCGGTACTCATCAACGATCCATGCCTGTCTTCTCCACCGAATATTTGTGTTGAGCAGGGAACGTATATCACCACAATTAACCTTCCAACTTCGGCCATTGGATACGACATCGTTTACCAACGCTGCTGTCACAATCCCAATATTATGAATATCCTCGCACCGGGTGATATGGGATCAACATTTTGGGCTAAGATTCCGCCTGCTGCAACTGCAACTTGTAACAGCAGTCCACGCTTTAATGCACTTCCGCCATTGGTGATGTGCAACGGTTCTGCGTTTTCATTCGACCACTCCGCTACCGATCCCGATGGCGATCAACTGCAATATGTTTTTTATACACCATTTCATGGTGGCGATGCTTTTGCTCCTGCACCTAATCCCGCTTTCCCTCCTCCCTACACCACCATCACTTGGGCCGGAGGATTTAGTCCGGGCAATCAAATACAAGGCGCACCTGCTTTCAATCTGAACGCAGGAACCGGATTGCTCACCGGAACTCCCCTAACAAATGGAATTCATCTTTACGGTGTAAAAGTGATCGAACGAAGAAACGGTCAAATCATCTCCGAAATTTTCCGCGAATTTCAGATCACCGTCACGAATTGTCCTTCTCTTGTTGTTTCTGCTATTCCTGTGCAAACTGAATTGTGTCAGGGTATGACACTCAACATTGGCAATAACAGTCAAAACTCCAGTTTCTATCATTGGGATTTTGGTGTTCCCGGCATTACAAACGATACTTCCAATCAAGTTGCACCTACCTACACTTATCCCGATACCGGAACATTTACCATCACGCTAATTGCTAACCCTGGAGTATGGTGTGCAGATACGGCAACGCAAACCTACGAAGTGCATTTACCGCTTAACCTAAATCTAGCTACTCCTGCGCCGCAATGTGAGGATGTGAATTCCTTCGATTTTGATCTCAATGGAAATTTTACCAATGCAGCAAACATACAATGGACATTTGGTTCATTTGCAACCCCCTCTACTTCCGTCATTGCAGACCCGCAAAACGTGGTGTATTCCGATTCCGGTCATTACAATGCATCCGTTATCGTTACCCAATTCGGCTGTACCGAAACCGTGGATGTAGATCTTGTTGTTTTTCCACTTCCTGAATTCGGTTTTACCTATCCGCCTGACGACGGCTGTGCTCCCTTTCCCGTGTTTTTTACCAATACATCCTATGCATGGGGAACCATTGCGCACCAATGGAATTTTGGTGATGGTAATTTCTCCAACGAAGCCAATCCCTTTCATATTTATCCCAATCCCGGATCGTATGATCTTACGGTTACTATTTCGGTTGATTCCATTTGCGTAAAGACCGAAACATTTGTCATTCCCGATGCAATTGTTGTGCATCCCAGTCCCACCGCCTCAGTCAGTGCAACACCGCCAAGTGCCAGCATCTGGTTTGCAAATTTTACTGCGTTTGATAATGCAAGCGGACATGTTTCGCAAACCATTTTCTTTGACAATGGCAATTCATTTACAGACACCTCCGAAGCGACGGTGAACTTTGTGACATCCGGTGAACACAGTATCTGGCAGATTGCAGTGAATGAATTTGGTTGTACCGACACTTCCTACACCAGTATTTTTGTTGAAGGCATGACAACCGTTTTTGCACCTAACGCATTTTCACCCAATGGCGATGGGAAAAATGAAATCTGGATGCCACATGTTTACGATGTAACAAATTACCGCTTGCTCATCTACGACAGATGGGGTCAACCCATTTTTGAAACCGAACAAACCAACACCGGCTGGGACGGAACCCGTAAAGGAGGAAAACTTTGTCCGCAGGATGTTTATGTGTACCTCATCATCTTCCGCGATTGGTCAGGAATGGATCGTGAGATCAGAGGTCATTTCAGTTTGATTCGGTGAGTTAATATAATTTTCTTTGCCGCAAATAGTTTTCCTCTATAACGGAAAAATTCCCTTCCCACATAATTCCTGCCTCACACAATTGAGCAAATCGCTTTCCAGCATACTCAGGCTCAAATCCTTTAAACCGAAAAAATACTACAGATACCTTTCCTAGCCATTGCTGATTCTTAAATAAAATTTCGCCATAATCCTTATCAAAGGTCAATATAATAGCGCCAATTTTAATTGCCTTTTCAATAACCTCGAAATCAGATATTCCCGGGAAATCTTCTGAAACACTATAGATAGTGTATGAAAGT
>JBKBUQ010000096.1:0-11560 GCA_046289975.1 Flavobacteriales bacterium
ATCACCTGGTCTACCCATATACTCAAGGTTAAAGACGTTGTTAACTACTGCTGCAATGCGGGTTCCCTTTGCCACCGTGTACGCCAAACGCATATCAGCAACACATGCGCCGCGGTTGTGTTCTTTCCGGTATTCAGGTAATCCCGGAAGAATATAATCGCCAAGAGGAAGTTGACCTCCACCAATTTTTACTTCCAGATTTTCGAAAGTACGATCGATGTTGTACACATTACTGTTGTAACGCACACTGATACCAAAACCAATCTTTTTGTAATCGAATTGAACATCAGCCTTTGCCATGTGCTGAAAACGATATTTCAGAATCATAGCATCTTTACCGTCAATGGTACGTATTGTGGCTGCGTCGCTAAAGGAATATAGATAATTTGTGTCTGAGTTAAGTGTAATCGGCCGCATATAGGTGTACCCTGAAAAAACTGTCATATCTATTTTTTTGAATATTTTACCTTTACCAATTATACTCAAATCTATTCCCGACACTCTGGCCTCTTCTGCATTCTGCGCACGGAAACCAACCCAGTTGGTAAGGTAACCCGGATGATTGGGGTTTAAATTAAGAGGAATACTATCCGGATTATAAACCCCAAATGCAAACTCCATCATATTGGAATACTGCGTAACAAAAAGAGCAGCATCAGCATAACCCATCCATTTTCCAATTTTTACGCCTTGCTTAATTCCCAGCTCCGCACTCCATCCGCTTTCTGCAGATAAACTCGGATTAGGGAAAATATTAAGTGCTCCAACAGCAGTACTAACATACTTCTCAGCAATGGTCGGGAAACGATAACCTTGTCCGACAGATGCACGGATATATGTTTCTTCACGTGCTCTGAAATTCGCTCCTGCGCGAAACACCGGTTTAAAGGGGAGGTTGATATTTAAATTACCGATTGAAGAGCGCGAAACTGTTTCAGCTGTATCGATGCGGAAATATTCTCCACGCATTCCTGCCGAGAGTGTCCATCTGTTAAGTTTTTTATCTACCTGTACAAAAGCACCCGCATTTGTACCGAAATGATTTCCGTACAACTGAGAAAGTACCTTACTGTAGTAACCAACTAATCCTGCAGTAATATTAAAATCGCTTTTTGTTCTTCGTGAAAACTGATATTCACCATAAGTCATATACGCATCAGCACTCTGATTAGTGTTGTTTACGTTGCGTGTCCAATACACCCTTGTGCGTAAGGCGTGACGATCGCCGTTCTTTGCAAAATAGGTGATATAAGGATCAATATTGAATCGGTTTCCGAAATTAATACTGATCGTGGAGTTGGGATTCTTTGAGGGATCCCAACCCAGTGCAGGATCATAACCGGAAGGAACATAGATCTCATTTGCATTTTTCCAGATGATGTAAATTCCAGCCTTGCTGTATTGGTAGTTGCCGTTAACTCCAAACGACAGACCTGCAATCTTACTTCTGTACCGTGTATTAAAATTTATACGTCCGCGGTATTCTTCTTCTCCCATGCGGTAGCCTTTGTCGGAAAATGCAGCGCCGCCAACTACGAGGTCGAAACGATCGATCTTGCGGGAATGAAAAAAATTGATGCCGTGATAAGCAGGATTTTTATCCCACCAACGCGCAGTATCGCGACGAGGATTATCGTACAAACCGCTGGTGATTGCAATTTTTGTAACGGGTTTATCGGTTGGATAGGCGGTACGGATATTTATAACACCATTCAAAGCAGAAGAACCAAAAAGCACTGAACTTGCTCCCTTAATGACTTCGATCTGTTCGATATTTTCAATAGGCAGCGTGTTCCATTTTACATCCCCCGCATCTGCCGCGAGCAAAGGAAGATCATCCACCATCAGCAACACCCTGCTACCTGCACCATAGGCAAATCCACTTCCTCCACGAATACTGGCCTGACCATCTTGCACAGAAACACCGGGCACCTGATCGATGATGGTTTCGCAATTCAATGTGTTTTTATTCTCAATAAGTGAAGGCTTAATCACATTCATCGAAACGGTAACATCTTCCAGTTTTTGCTCGAATCGTCCTGCAGAAACCACTACGGTTTCGAGTTCAGTGTTCGCTTCTTCGAGCACGATATCGATCACTTTATCTTCCCCCGCTTTGAGTTGAAGCGTCATGTCCAATTGTTTGTAACCAATAAAGCGAAAAGAAATTTTCACCTCACCAGGGTCGACCGAAACTTTATATTGGCCATTAATATCACTGGCAACACCACCGCCTTTGCTTAACACCACGTTAACTCCAACCAGGGCTTCTTTGGTTGATTTATCTGTGATCTTACCTCGTATGGTTGCGTTTTGTGCCTTGGAAACAAGGCTAATAAAAAGAAAGGACAGCACGAATACTGCACTTTTATGAACAGCGAATTTTGTCTTCATGAACAATCTGTAGCGTCTAACTTCACGAAATATAACAAATAATTCATCCGTTGCTAATGGATTACGACGAACGTTTATTTTATACCATTGGACTAGGGCTGTTGGAGGGTATAGGTCCGGTAAATGCCAGAAAACTAATAGCCTTTGCCGGTTCGGCGGAGCAAGTCTTTAAACAAAAACGCCACCAGCTCATGCGCACACCCGGGGTTGGGGAAGTGATTGCGTCTGCAATCCACACAGGGGTTCTCGAGCGTGCTGAAAAAGAGATGGAATTCATCCGTCGCAACAAAATCCGGGCCAGCACTTTTCTCGACAGCGCATTTCCACAACGCTTAAAAAACTGTGAAGATGCGCCCCTTGTACTTTTCTCCCTTGGCAATACGGATTTCAACACATCCAGGATAGTTAGTATCGTTGGAACACGACAGCCCTCCGAAAAGGGAAAAGAAATCTGCGCAACATTGGTAGAACAACTGGCAGGAAAAGGCATAACCGTAGTAAGCGGGCTTGCCTACGGAATTGATATCTGCGCACACCGTACTTCATTGCAACACGCGATTCCAACTGTGGGTGTTTTGGCTCACGGACTTGACCGCATTTATCCGGGCGCACATCGTAGCACTGCAGAAAAAATGCTTGAACAAGGTGGATTACTCACCGAATTCATAAGTGAAACCAATCCTGACCGCGAAAATTTCCCCAAACGAAACCGCATTGTTGCAGGAATGAGCGATGCAACGATCGTCATTGAAACCGGAAACAAAGGAGGGTCAATCATCACAGCTATGCTCGCAAACGACTACAATCGCGACGTATTTGCATTTCCGGGAAGACCGGGAGATGAAAAAAGTTCGGGATGCAACCGGCTGATAAAAATTCACCGCGCTGCACTGACAGAAAATGCGAATGATATCTTACTCACAATGGGATGGGAAGAAAACAACAGTAAAAAAAACGCTATCCAAATCCCCTTATTCCCCGACCTCGATCCGGATGAAAAAACAATCTACGACCTGCTTCACGAAAACAATCCAACAGGAATTGACGCTCTCTGTATGCGAAGCAACTGGCCGATGAGTAAAGTTTCTGCTTTATTGTTAACGATGGAGTTTAAGGGCGTTGTTAAATCTTTTCCGGGGAAACTTTATGGGGTTTGAACTTTCAATTACAAATTACCAATTGTTCAATTCCCGAATTCCATTTGGTTTTGTTGTACCATATATTGATTTTACTCAAATGATTCTATTGACTAATTACCAATTGTTCAATTTCCAATTTCCGATTGGTTTTGTTGTACCATATATTGATTTTACTCAAATGGTTCTATTGGCTAATTACCAATTACCAATTGTTCAATTTCCGATTGGTTTCGTTGTACCATATATTGTTTTTACTCATATGGTTTTACTGGCTAATTACAAATTACCAATTGTTCAATTTCCAATTTCCGATTGGTTTCATTGTACCATGTATTGTTTCTACTCAAATGGTTCTATTAACTAATTGGAAATTGGGTTATTAAAGCATTGGAAATTATAATAATGAATCATTAAAATTTGACATCTAAAAATCAAAACATGACCACCAACAATTTAATTATTGATTTAACATTTAAGTTTGCGGTTGAAGTTATAACCTATACAGAAAAACTCGAACAACTAAAAAAATTTGTTGTTGCAAAACAGCTTCAACGTTCAGGTTTGTCAGTAGGCCTTAACACAAGCGAATCGCAGGACGCTGAAAGCCGAGCAGATTTTGTTCACAAGCTTAAGATCGCACTTAAGGAAGCAAATGAATCTCACTTTATATTATCGCTTTGTAAAAAACACCCCAGTTATCCGGATCCAGGTGATCTGATAGATCAAATAGAAGTTATTAGAAAAGTATTAGGCAAAATTGTTTTTAACACCAAATTCAAAAAGAGAAATAATTAGGAATTTAAGTTGCTAATACATTAATTACAGATTAATCAATTTCCGATTGGTTTCGTTGTATCACATATTGAATTTAATTAGATGGTTCTATTGATAATTGGAAATTGGATTATTAAAACATTGGAAATTAAACACCTATTTCACCACCAACCGAAATCCCTTCCCGTGAATATTCATGATCTCAACAGTTGGATCTGCACTTAGGTATTTACGAAGTTTGGTAATGTAAACATCCATGCTGCGTCCGTTAAAATAACTATCGTCGCCCCAAACTGCTGTAAGAGCGAAATTGCGTTCGACCAATCCATTGATGTTACCCGCAAGTAATTTCATCAATTCATTTTCCTTTGTAGTGAGTTTTTGAGATTGATCTCCATTTTTTAATTCCTGACGGTTGCTGTCGTAGGAATACTTGCCGATCTGAACAATTTCCGGAAGTGTTTTTTTATCTCCGTTTATTCTTCGCAGTATCGCCGACATTCGCGCCATGAGTTCATCCATGCTAAAGGGCTTGGTCATGTAATCATCACCTCCGGCATTGAAACCTTCAAGTGTATCTTCTTTCATCGATTTTGCGGTGAGAAAAAGTATAGGGACTTTTGTATTCAATTTTCGGATCTCCTTTGCCAGAGTAAAACCATCTTTTACCGGCATCATCACATCCAGGATCAGAAAGTCGAATTTACCTTTGCAAAACGCTTCGAAACCGAGTTGACCGTTGGTGCAGAGCGTTGTTGGAAATCCTTTTGCATTCAGGTATTCCTTCAGCAAAGTTCCGAGGTTGGGATCATCCTCAACCAATAAGATATTCGTCGTGTTAGTCATGACGTAGTGGTATTTCAATTGTAAATGTACTTCCCTTTCCCGGATCACTCGATACGGAAACTGTTCCTCCGTGCTTTTCCACAACGGCTTTCACATAACTCAATCCCAACCCAAAACCTTTCACATTATGTATATTCCCCGAGGGCACGCGGTACAAATGTTCGAAAATCCGTTTTTGGTCTTCCTTGCTTATCCCTACTCCTCTATCGCTGATTGCAACCTCTACACGCTCATTGTTTGCATCAGACATCATGGTAATCTCCGGCGCTTCAGGCGAATACTTATTGGCATTATCGAGCAGATTGTACAATACATGACGCAAATGCACACGGTCTCCGAAAATTGGGCATTGGCCTTCACTGTGTTTGGTTATCAGCTTCCCTCCCCTTTGATTGATCTGCAGCGAAAAATTTCCGGCAACATCATCAATCAGATCATTAAAATCAAACAACTCTTTCTTTAATCTCAGCTCTCCGCGATCAATTACAGCCGTTTGTAAGACGTTTTCTACAAGTATGCCCAAGCGTTTGTTCTCTTCACGAATCATGCGAATGAAATCGGTGCGACGATCATCTGCAAGCTGAACCGCCTGATCCGACAACATTTCGGAAGCCAATGCAATGGTGGAGATGGGTGTTTTTAATTCGTGCGTCATATTAGAGATGAAATCGTTTTTGATTTCCGAAAGTTTTTTCTGTCGCAATATGGTTGAAATGGTAAAATAAAATGCAAAGATGATGATTAGCATCAATACGCCCGAAAGTGACAAAATACTCCACATCCGTCCTAACAGGTAGCGGTGTTGCGAAGGAAAATGCACGAACAAAAAAACAGGTTCATTGAAAAAATCACCCGGAAACAGATTGATGCTGTATCCTTCATTCACAATTACCGGTTTCATTTCACTACTCACGCTATCACTGGTAAGCAGAACACGGTGTTCGATATCGGTAAGAACAAATTGATAAGGCGCAAAAATTCCGTAATGGCGTAATGAAACTTTCAGCAGCGAATCAAGTTCTTTTACATCAACGCGTAATCCGATTGGCATAAAACCCCGAAAAGAAAACATCTCTGAGAGGATTTCCTCCACCATCTGAGCTTTTTCTCCTACCATTTGATCACCAAGTGTTCGCGGTTTAAAAAAAAGTCGGATGCTGTCATCAAAAACAAGATTCAATGATGCTTCACCTGTTTTTTCATCTATGCCGTTTTGCACCACACTTCCAATAACACGTTCTTCTGTGCGAATTCCCAGTGTACTATCAGAAGATTGTTTTTCGAGTACCTGCATTCTCACTTCCTTTCCGTCTTTCATCATCACCGTATCACGGGTAGTCATACGATCGGTGTGGGCATTCATCATCCTGCCACGGTCAACACCTGAAAAAAAACGCGAGCCTAATGCAGTATTGCGGATATAACCCAAAGCTTCATTCCGCTGAAGTGATTCTACGGTTTTGAGCAGTGCTGCGTTAACATTCTCCTTAAACTCAGCAGTGCGAAGGGTAATGGCATTATCAATCCAGTATATCTGAACACCCACCAGACCAACTACCGCAATGGCGATAAGGGCAATTACCATGCGGATATGTCGACCGAAGATCATGCTGAACAAATTTAACTCGCTTATCAGCCCTGTAGTATGGCTTAACAGATTTTAACACCTTTTAGCATTCCCTTAACAGCGCACTGAGCGGTAACAAGCTACGTTTGTACTGTCAAAGTACCATTTATCGCACGACTTTACCGTCGGAAGAATATTTTCCTTCAAAAATACTGCGGCATTTACCTTTGCGTTATTGATTCGAGTTCTTTTCCCATACGTTCAACGTGAGTTGGATGTTCATATCGCAACAAGAGAGAGGGAAGCCTCCCGGGAAACCGGGGGGCTTTCTTTTTTGGGGAATAAACTGAGGCTCTGATCCCTGTCGATTTAGAGTGTTTTCCTCCAAAAAGGCTTCAAAATTTCCTACTTTCGTAGCAATGGAAAAGATTGCCAATTACATTAACGGAGAACTTCTTGCTCCTGTGGCTGGGAAGTATATCGACAATTACAATCCTGCATTTGGAGAAGTGTATTCGATGATTCCCGATTCGGATGAGCAGGATATTGAAAACGCCCACAAAGCTGCCGCTGCTGCAGCCCCTGCATGGGGGAACACTCCGGCCGAGGAACGATTCAGAATACTAAACCGTATTGCGGATTTGATCGATCGCGATCTGGATCAGCTCGCCCTTGCAGAATCGACCGACAACGGTAAGCCGGTTAAGCTGGCGAAAACAGTAGATATTCCGCGTGCATCGAGCAATATGCGCTTTTTTGCTACCTCCATTTTGCATTTTGCCAACGAAGCACACGGCATGGAAGACCGCGGTTTCAATTATACACTTCGTCAGCCTATTGGTGTAGTAGGTTGCATTTCTCCCTGGAATCTTCCGCTGTATCTTTTCACCTGGAAAATTGCGCCTGCACTGGCCACAGGAAACGCGGTGGTAGCAAAACCATCAGAGGTAACACCGTATACGGCCTATCTTTTTTCCAAACTTTGTATCGAAGCCGGTTTACCCAAAGGTGTACTGAATATCGTACATGGTTTAGGCGGAAAAGTTGGTTCTGCTATTACGAAACATCCGCGCATCAAAGCCATTTCTTTTACCGGAGGAACTGTTACCGGCGCAGAAATTGCACGTGTGGCTGCACCGATGTTCAAGAAATTATCACTCGAACTGGGAGGAAAAAATCCCAACATCATTTTCGCCGATTGCGATTTCGATAAGATGATGAGCACCACCATGCGTTCTTCATTCGCTAATCAAGGACAAATCTGTTTATGCGGTTCTCGCATTTATGTGCAGCGACCGATCTACGAAAAATTCCGCGATGAATTTGTAAAACGCACCGAAGCTATGCGCGTTGGCGATCCTGCCGATGAAAAATCGCAAATGGGAGCTATCGTCTCGCAAGGACATATCGACAAGGTGATGTCGTACATCGAATTGGCAAAGGAAGAAGGTGGAAAAGTGATTGCCGGAGGGACGCGCGTACAGATGGATGGAAAATTCAGCAAAGGGTATTTTATGCGTCCCACCATCATCGAAGGATTACCGCATACCTGCCGAACGAATCAGGAAGAAATTTTTGGACCTGTCGTTACGATACAACCCTTCGATACCGAAGAAGAAGTACTCGAATACGCCAACAGCACGCAATACGGCCTCGCAGCTACAGTATGGACTCAGGATGTAAACAAAGCGCATCGAGTAGCCACGAAACTTGAAAGCGGAATTGTATGGATCAATTGCTGGTTGGTACGTGATCTGCGTACGCCCTTTGGCGGAGTAAAAAGTTCGGGCGTAGGACGCGAAGGCGGATTTGAAGCGCTGCGTTTCTTTACCGAAGCGAAAAATGTTTGTGTGAATTTAGCTTGATAACCCATGACCAAAAAAATACTCCTCCTCGGATCCGGTGAACTCGGTAAAGAATTTGTGATCGCCTGCAAGCGACTCGGACAATATGTGATCGCTGTTGATTCGTACAACGATGCTCCCGCTATGCAAGTGGCCGATGAACGCGAAGTCATTAACATGCTTGATGGGGATGAGTTGGATCGTATTGTGGCGAAGCATAATCCCGATCTAATTGTTCCCGAAATTGAAGCGATCCGCACCGAACGTTTTTACGACTACGAAAAACAGGGGAAACAAGTTGTTCCTTCTGCTCGTGCTGCGAATTTTACTATGAACAGAAAAGCAATTCGCGATCTGGCTGCAAAAGAATTGGGATTGCGCACTGCGAAATATGCATATGCTACATCCGAAAACGAATTACGCAATGCGATACAATCCATCGGACTTCCTTGCGTGATCAAACCGCTGATGTCATCCTCGGGAAAAGGTCAGTCGGTGGCGCGTTCTGAAAACGATATTTCCAATTCCTGGAAATATGCCGTTGAAGGTTCACGCGGTGATATTGTGGAAGTGATAGTGGAAGAATTCATTCCTTTCGATTATGAAATAACACTGCTTACCGTAACGCAAAAAAACGGAAAGACTTTGTTCTGTCCTCCTATCGGTCACCGGCAGGAACGTGGCGATTACCAGGAAAGCTGGCAGCCCTGCCCAATGAAAACTGAACACTTACGCGAAGCCGAACAAATGGCCGAAGCGGTTACCCGTTCACTCACTGGTTGGGGAATATGGGGGGTTGAATTTTTTATCTCGGAAAAAAACGGGGTTTATTTTTCTGAATTATCTCCTCGTCCGCACGACACCGGTATGGTTACGCTTGCAGGAACACAGAATTATTCCGAATTCGAATTGCATACGCGTGCCGTACTCGGTTTACCCATTCCGGAAATCACGCTCGAACGAGTGGGTGCAAGTGCGGTTGTATTGGCAAAGGAAGAAGGGAAAACTCCTTCCTACATCGGGGTAGAAAAAATTCTTGATCATTTCAATACGGATGTCCGCATTTTCGGAAAACCCACTACGCGTCCGTACCGTCGTATGGCGGTGGTGCTAACGCACGACAAACCCGGTGCGGATGTTGGTGCAGTGAAAGAAAAAGCAAAAACACTTGCCGCAGGTATACAGGTGAAATCGCTCTGAGATGGAACGCATCAGCATCGATCGTTTTCTCGAAATCAGGGAGCAATATCCGGTCATCGATGTGCGTTCTCCGGGTGAACACCTGCAGGGACGTATTCCGGGGGCTGTGAATATTCCGCTCATGGAAAACGAAGAACGTGCTGTGGTGGGAACGATGTACAAGCAAAATGGAAAACAAGCTGCTGTAGTCAAGGGACTGGAAATTGCCGGACCCAAACTCAAGGATTACATTAAAACAGCGCGAAAAATTTCCAACGAAGGAACCTTCATCGTTCATTGCTGGAGAGGCGGAATGCGCAGCGAATTTTTTTCCTGGCTGCTGGAGTTTTACGGGTTCAAAGTGATGGTGATTAAAGGCGGTTACAAATCCTTTCGCAGGAAGGTGATCGATGAATTCAAGTGCGAGCGTTCGTTGATGGTGCTTGGCGGAAAAACCGGTTGCGGCAAAACGAAAATTCTGCATGAGTTGCGCAAGAAGGGTGAAGCTGTTATCGATCTTGAAGGAATTGCACACCACAAGGGATCTTCCTATGGCGGTTTGGGAGAAGAACCACAACCAACGCAGGAGCAGTTTGAAAACGAATTGGGGATTCAGCTCCATACCATAAATGCTTCTAAAAATTTATGGCTTGAAGATGAAAGTCGCGTTATCGGCAACAAAGTCATTCCGGAAGGATTGTGGCTACAGATGAAAAAGGCGCTATTGCATGTACTGGAACTCCCCTTTGAGCAACGTTTGCAAACCATTCTCGACGATTACGGAAAATTTCCTGCAGAAGCGCTCATAGAATCCACCTTGCGCATTGGAAAACGATTGGGTCCGGAACAAACCAAAAAAGCTGTAGCTGCATTACGTGAAGGTGATTTAAAAACCGGATTCACCTATGCCTTGGAATATTACGACAAAAGTTACCAGCACAAAATCAATGAGCGCGGAAACAACAATCTGAAAATTCATCGCTTTGATGAATGGTCGGCGGAAACGATAATTGCAGAATTGCTCGCTGAATAAATTTTTCGGTTTAGCGAATCAGAATTTTCTTTTCGCCGGATGCAATTATTTTTCCGATGCGAAATACCGGGAACAATTGTTCAAAGCGATCGGCTGCATCTGCATCAACAGCTACAAGCAATCCTCCATTGGTTTGCGGATCACAAAGCGTAAGGAGCGATTCACCATTGATCCCTTCCACATCTCCCTGAAATGCGCTCCAATTGCGCATGGTGTTATCGGGATACACAAATTGTGCGGTGTATTTTTTTACCGGATCCAATAAAGGAATCGCAGCATAATTCAACTCGGCGCTGAACGGCGTTTCTGCCAGCATCTCAAGCAGGTGACCAATTAATCCGAAACCGGTGATATCTGTCATGGCATGCACTTCGGTGAGTTTACCCCATTGTGCACCCTGAGTATTAAGCGCAGTGATGGCTTGAAGTAAAACGGCGTATTCATCCGACTGCAGCAGTCCACGTTTTTGTGCGGTAGAGAGAATTCCAATTCCAAGCGCTTTACTAGTGAATAACACGTCATTTTGTTTCGGCGTAGAATTACGTTTTAAATGCGTTTTCTGCACAAATCCGTTTACGCTCAATCCAAATACCGGTTCGGGAATATCGATGGAATGCCCGCCGGCGATGACTACCCCAACTTCCGCGCATTTGCTGCGTGCGCCTTCCATGATGCGTGAGGCGAGTTCGGTAGGTAATTTTCCAACCGGCCAGCCTAATATGGCGAGTGCAAAAACCGGATCTCCCCCCATGGCCCAGACATCACTCAATGCATTGGAAGCGGC
>JBKBUQ010000097.1:0-11181 GCA_046289975.1 Flavobacteriales bacterium
AAGTATTTCTTCGTGGATATGGATTTTCATATCCTGTTTAACCTTAACCTGGCAACCAAGTCTCCAGTGATCTTTCACTTCTTTTCTTGAAAAGTGAGGTGCTTCTGTTGGAAGAATCTCTCCACCACCTTCAATAATCTGACACTTACATTGTAAGCAGGTTCCACCCCCACCGCATGCAGAGGGAAGAAAGATCTTCTCATTCCCCAACGTGGAAAGCAAAGAACTTCCGGCGTTTACTTCAAGTACTTTATCATCATTGATAATGATTTTCACTTTACCGGAGGCCACCAGTTTCGATTTAGCGTATAACAGAAGCGCAACCAGCAACAAGGTTACACCTAGGAATACGAGAAGGGCCATTACAAGAGTCTGTGTCATGACAATCGTTTTTGCAATGATTAAAATTTAATTCCCATGAAGCTCATGAAGGCGATCCCCATAAGTCCGGTTAGAATAAAAGTGATACCCAAACCACGAAGCGGTGCAGGGACATGAGAATAACGGATTTTCTCACGAATAGCAGCAAGTAAAACAATGGCGATGAACCATCCTATTCCGCTACCCAGGGCAAATGAAGTAACATGAGCAATACTTGGATACTGACGTTCCTGCATAAAAAGCGCGCCACCAAGAATTGAACAGTTAACAGCAATCAGGGGAAGGAAAATCCCCAATGCTCCATAAAGCGCTGGAAGAAACTTTTCTACCGACATTTCTACCAGCTGAACAAATGCTGCAACTACAGCAATGAACACGATAAAGGAAAGAAAGCTCAGATCGATCGATTTGTACTCCTCACCCATCCATGCCAATGCACCTGGTTTCAAAAAGTAATTTTCGATTAGGTAGTTCAAGGGAACGGTCATCGTTAATACAAAGATGACAGCCATACCAAGACCAACAGCCGTTTTAACCGTTTTTGATACTGCAAGATAGGAGCACATTCCAAGGAAGAATGCGAAGATCATATTGTCGATAAAGATCGACTTGATGAAAATATTTAGTAATTCCATTTCTTCTGTAGTTTAGAAATCAATGTGCTTCGATGAGTTTGGTATTTCTTGAGCGCTGAGCCCAGATGTACAATCCAACAAGTATAAGGGCCATTGGAGGCATGATCATGAAGTTGTTCAATACATACCATCCATCGGGATTATCCATCGAATAAATCCAATTTGAAGGAAAAACCTGAGCATTCCATAATTTTCCTGAACCAAATAATTCACGTACAAAACCAAGGAAAATTAAAATGATTCCATAACCTAAACCATTTCCTAATCCGTCGAGGATAGAAGGACCTGGCTTGTTACCCAAAGCAAAAGCTTCGATGCGCCCCATAATGATACAGTTTGTGATGATCAATCCTACAAACACTGATAAGCTCTTACTTACATCGTAAACGTATGCTTTAAGAACCTGGTCAACGATAATAACCAACCATGCAACTACAACGAGCTGAACGATGATACGAATACGGTTAGGAACAATATTTCGGATCAACGACATAAAGAGATTACCCATGATCGCAACAGCAGTTACAGATGCTGCCATAACAACTGAATTGTCCAGTTTTACGGTTACGGCCAATGCCGAACAAATACCTAAAACCTGAACGGTAACGGGATTTGAATCATTAAGCGGATCGGTAATCAGCTTGCGGTTCTTTTTCGAAAAGATCCCTTCTGAAGGAGACTTTGCGGGAGCGGTAGCTTCACTCATATACTCAGTTTAATGCGGTTGATTTTGACATGGTCTTAAAATATTTGCTGTAAACACTCATGCAACGCATAAGCATTTCATCTACACCAACAGATGTAAATGTTCCGCCGGAGATTCCGTCAACAGCATGGTCGGATTTTGGTCCGCCCGGTTTTACAACGCGAATAGAAACAAACTCTCCTTTGTCATCATGAATTTTCTTTCCCGTGAACTGTGTTTCGAAAAACGGTGTGGCTATCTCAGCACCCAATCCAGGCGTTTCGCTCTTGTGATCGAATGATGCACCGGCGATGGTATTCAGGTCTTCGCCAACTGCAACATACCCCCAAACACCGGCCCAGAGACCTTGTCCGCCCACCGGCATTACAAAAAACCGGCTTCCATCTTTCTCACAAATAAAGAGTGGGTATTTGCGATCTGCAACAGGCTTATCCTTGAACTCAGAAAGCGCATTGATTGTTAATGCTTCTGCAATAACATCTGACTTTACTTCAACAGCCTGACTGTTTGCATCAAGGATGACTGCATCCTTAACATATTGCTCAAACTTCGTTCCTGCATCCTGCAAAGTTGCTTCAACTTGTATGGCTGCAAGAATGTTCTGTTTTTTATCGTTCATCACGTTTTTTTCCTGAACCGGCTTAAGGGTTTGGGAAACAATTACTAGTGATGTTCCTACTACCACACACATTGCGATGGCGAAGATGATGGTATATGCGTTACTGTCTTTATTGATGGCCATAATTAAGCAGTTTTAAGTTTGGCACGGTTAAGGCGACGCTTGATGTTAGCCTGAACAACGTAATGATCGATAGTTGGTGCAAATACATTGCTTAACAGAATTGCCATCATCACTCCTTCAGGGAATGCAGGGTTAACTACCCTAACAAGAATAGAAAGCATACCGGCCAATACACCGTAAATAATTTTCCCGGTAGGCGTTTGTGCAGCAGTTACCGGGTCTGTAACCATAAACACCATACCGAACATAAATCCGCCCATCATCAACTGATGCATCGGATCAACTTCCATGTATGGATTCGCACCCCATGCATTGAAAATGGTTTGCATTAAAAATCCACCTGCAAACATAGATGCCATAATACGGAAAGAACCGATACCTGTAAGAATCAATATTCCCGCGCCAATCAAAATTGCCAGTCCGGAAGTTTCTCCCACTGAACCGGGCTCAATACCAATGAAAGTTGTCCACAGATCAGCCACTTTTTCATTCATTACAACATCTTTAGTTTCCGGGTTGGTAACCAAACCAGCAAGGTGACCAAGATTAGTAGCACCGGTAGTTCCGTCTACAAATTGTGTTTTATCACCACTGATCCAAACTTCACCTGCCATAAATGTTGGATAGGCAAAAAAGAGAAATGCCCGTGCCGTTAATGCAACATTCACAATATTCATTCCTGTTCCGCCAAAAACTTCCTTTGCAATCACCACCGAAAAAGCAGTAGCAACAGCTACCATCCACAGCGGTACATCAGCTGGCATCACAAGAGGAATAAGCATTCCTGAAACAAGAAATCCTTCCTGTATGGAATGTCCTTTTGCGATACAGAATGCGAATTCAATTCCCAATCCAACGCCGTATGAAACCACTACAAGTGGCAATACCTTAATCAGTCCATAAACAAACTCCTGCATCATTGTAGCAGGAATTCCCAAGGCTGAATAATGCCAGTAACCAACATTCCACATCCCAAAAACCAAACAAGGGATTAAGGCGATGATCACCGTCATCATTGTACGCTTCAGGTCGATACTGTCGCGGATGTGCGCACCGGAATGGGTGGCATGGTTGGGGGTAAATGCGAAAGTGGCAAAACCATCGTACAAAGGGTGCAGCTTTTCAAACTTGCCGCCCTTTTTGAACGAAGGCTCCATCTTTTTCATCATGTTTTCCAGAAACTTCATAGGTGTTCTCTGTATGGTATAAACAATTCTAGTTGACTGTAGTTTAGAAGCATTCCTTTTTCACAAGGTCAAGTCCGCTGCGGACAATTTCCTGAGAGTTGATTTTGGAAGTACAAACGAATTCGCAAAGCGCAAAATCTTCAGGATCTACTTCGTAAATACCCATGTTCTCCATTCCCTCAAGATCATTCGCGAGAATGGCTTTGATGAGCTGAACAGGATAAATATCAAATGGAAAAACCTTTTCGTACTGACCGGTCATTACAAATGCACGCTCTTCTCCATTAAGATTGGTGTCGAGATTGTATTTCTTACCAGGCATTAGCCAGGTTGGGAAGGTGCGTGATGCAGAAAATTTGCCAAATCCGGGACTAAGCCATCCTTGAGTAAGAAAGAATTTGTATTTGTTTCCTTCTTCAATAACGGTTACCTGATTATCGTAATAACCCAAATATCCGTTCTTACCGGCATTTGAACCTGTAAGCACGTTTCCGGAGATATAACGGACTTCTTCATTTTCGTTGATATTACCTTCAGTAATCTGCGCCATTGTTGCACCGGTTACTACTCGATAATATTTAGGATTTTTCACATGTCCGCCTGTAAGAGCAACGACTTTACTAAAATCTGTTTTCCCCGTACGGAAATAGCGTCCGAGGATAATAAGATCCTGTGGGTTGATGTACCAGATAATATCTCCTTTGTTGATCGGATCAATATGGTGAATTTGTACGCCTACATTTCCTGCAGGATGCGGTCCACTGATGGTGTTGATCTGTACACCGCGGCAATTGGAAAATACTTTTGACTGTCCGAGGCTGCCACTTACATTCAGATGTACTTTTCCATTGGTAAGTTTGCTCAAAGCATCTACACCAAGCTGGAAATCCTCACCCTGTCCATGTACGATAAAATCATAGTCCGGAGCAAGAGGAGCTGTATCGAAACAGCTCACAAATATCGATTTGGGCATATCAACCGGGTTGGCAACTCCGGAGAAAGGACGCTGACGAAGCAATGGCCATAAACCTGACTTTAACAGACTTTCTATTAAAGCTTCTCGCGAAAGTGTTTTCGGATCGGCAGAAGAATACGTTTCGTAGCTGGTTTCAGCATCCGCTTGCACAAGAATCTCGAGAACTTTACGTTTTTCTCCACGAACAACAGCGCTTACTTTACCGCTAACAGGTGAAACAAAACGAATTCGATCGTTATACTTGTCGATAAACAATACTGAACCGGCTTTAACAGCATCACCTTCCTTAACAAGAACTTTTGGTGTAAGTCCGTGGAAATCGGTGGGTTTAACAGCATATGTTCCACTAACCGGGAGCGAGACGAGAACTTTCTCTGCCTCACCCTTGAGCCGGATGTTCAAGCCGCGCTTGATCTTTATGGCTTTTGACATGGAAAAGGATGTTTGGTACGGGGGCAAAATTATAAATTTGTTGAACCCAACAAACCTTTTTGTCGTTTTATAAACTTTCATAGAATCAACCGCCTGATGTCAACATCTTACAATAGACTCTACCGTGCCTCAGGCATACTCTTTACCCTAATTTTTGTCGCCTGTAATATGGGTTCCGTCGAAAACACCGGAGTTAACGGGGGAAAAGACAATTCGGACAACTACACCGGAATTCCCCGAAAGGAATTGAAACATGAGGATCAGGTTTACTACCAAAGCATCCATACTCCCTTGTGTTACCGTACAGGATTCGATCTTCAACCTCCTGTAATTGCGCTAAATACACAGGAAACAGTAACCATTTCATTTGATGATTTCGAAACCAACATCAAGGACCTTTATTATGGATTGGTTCATTGCGATGCAAATTGGAAACCTGATAATCTGATGGAACAGGAATTCATGGAAGGATTCTTTACCTATAATATCAGTACCTATAAATACGGTTTTAACACCTATCAACCCTATATCCATTATAATTTCCAACTCCCCAATTCGTATACAAAGATCACACGATCAGGAAATTACATCGTTAAAGTGTTTGCCAATAACGATCCATCCCAACTCATTTTAACCCGGCGATTTGTGGTTTATGAAAATCAGGTTGATATTCGCGGGCAGTATAAACGTCCGCAAGACCCCGAACACCGGACGACCAAACAGGAAATCGATTTCAGCATTCTTTACGGTTCACTTAATGTACCCGACCCTATTAATGACCTTAAGGTTGTGTTGTTACAAAACAACCGATGGGATAATGCTATACGAAATCTCAAACCCATGTTTGTACGCGATCGTGAATTGGTATATGATCTTGATGAACCGAATATTTTCAACGGTATTAATGAGTACCGCTTTTTCGATTTAAAGAGTTTAAACTACAATACACCAAACGTTGCCCGGATATTGAAGGACACCATCCCCTATCATGTATTCCTGTTAAATGATGAAAGGAGACCCTACAAAAAATACATCACCAGTTTTGACATCAATGGAAAGTTCCTGATCAAAAGCGATCTTGCCAATGATCCGCATACCGAATCAGATTATGTTTGGGTGCACTTTTTTCTTCCCTACGATACGCCGATCGATTCCGGTGATGTTTACTTATTTGGTCAATTCTCCGATTGGCAAGCAAAGGAAGAATTCAAATTAAGGTACAATTACAGAACCAAACGTTACGAACACGCTTTGTATTTGAAACAAGGATTTTACAATTACCATTATGCCATTTGGAATGATAAATCCAAACGCATTGATGAAACACTTGTAGAAGGAAACCATTTTGACACTGAAAACGATTATACCGTACTGGTATATTTTTATGATATCAGAGCCAATTGCGATCGACTTATTGGTGTAAGAAACCTCAATTCCGTTAAGAATTGACCATTCCCTAAACAGGATTTGGAAAAAACGATGGAAGTCTTATTTTTGGTTCGCTATGATAACCCAAGTGTCACAAGGTGTAAGTGTAAGTGTCTTTACCAGCTATGAAGAGGAATTATCCAATCCTCTGAACCGCCACTTCATTTTTACCTACCGCATACGTATCGAGAATCAGAATAATTTTACCATTCAATTATTGCGTCGCCATTGGGAAATTCAGGATTCGCTTTCTTTTCCACGAGAAGTTGAAGGCGAAGGCGTTATCGGCGAACAGCCGCTATTGGAACCCGGTCACTGGTACGAATACGAGTCTGCCTGCAACTTAACCAGTAACGTAGGCAGCATGAAAGGAACCTACCTTTTTCAACGCGTCGATAATGGCAATTTATTTCAGGCAAATATTCCTTTGTTCATGCTGGTTACGCCGGATAAATTAAACTAGGCTTCGTTTCTCAGCACCTTTTTCGGGACCCTGAATAAGACAATTCTGGTCATTGATTTTTTCCCAACTCAAGTCGTAAATACTGAAACGTAAACGTCCATTGGGCAAATGTGACAAATGCGTGAGGAATCCAAACCGAAACCCACGAATTTCCAATTCGTTTAGCGGTAATTCTCTCTCAGAATGGTTACCGATACACCGTTCAAGGATCAAATAGTTGGTACGGATAATCCTGTTAACATTTTTAGCAAGGTTTTGGGTGATCCTGTGGTTACGGTTGTGGTATTGAATTCGGCATGCGTCAGAGCAATATTTCTTATCAGCTCTACCGCTAACAGCAGATCCGCAATCAAGGCAGAATCTCGGAGTTTTCATGGATGATCTTCTTAATGTCCGGTCGGGTGTACAATTCACTTTTCATCACCTTTCCATCTTCCCGGAAGATCGGTTGTCCGTTTGCGTCGAGTTTCGACATGTTGCTGCGCTGAATCTCCAGAAATATTTCCTCGATCTTGTGCTGCAAACCATGTCGAAGGATGGTCCCGCAAAGTATGTACAACTGATCGCCCAGTGCATCCGCAATTTCAATGATGTCTCCTTTTCTGCAGGCATCGAGGTATTCATCATTCTCCTCCTGCATAAGACGGTGCCGCAGCATGTACTCCTGCTCTTTCACCAATACAGTGGGAGAATGGTGGTTATCGATTAAAAACGCATCATGAAAAGCACGGACATGGTCGATGACTTCGTGCAAATAAAGTCGGGAATTGTATTGCATGCAAACCAGATTTGGGTTCCAATTTAAGTTTCGGCGAGAGATAAACAGCATAAAAATGCTTAACAATTTTTAACAGCAGTTAATAACCCTGTGGCGTTTTAAACGAGAAATTTGCGTTAATAAATCGTCTTCCATGCTAGAAACTTCATCCGTAGGTAATCAGGCTTCTTCTAATCAGGGCCTTGATATTCGAGAATTAAACGAACGTATACAAAGGGAAAGTGCCTTTGTTGATTTGCTGATCCATGAAATGGATAAGGTCATTGTCGGGCAAAAATACATGGTAGAACGTCTGATGATCGGGCTATTGTCGAACGGACATATCCTTCTCGAAGGAGTTCCGGGTCTGGCAAAAACCCTTGCCATCAAGACTTTATCGGAAACAATTGATGCGAAGTTCAGCAGGATACAGTTCACTCCGGATTTGTTGCCTGCCGACCTTGTTGGAACCATGATCTATAACCAGAAGAAAGAAGAGTTTACAGTGAAAATGGGGCCCATCTTCTCGAATTTTGTTTTGGCCGATGAGATAAACCGTGCTCCGGCAAAAGTTCAAAGTGCCCTACTGGAAGCTATGCAAGAAAGGCAGATCACCATTGGGGAAAATACCTTTAAACTACCCGAACCCTTTCTTGTACTGGCAACCCAAAACCCGGTAGAACAAGAAGGAACCTATCCGCTACCGGAAGCACAGGTCGATCGTTTCATGCTAAAGGTAGTTCTAACCTATCCCAAAAAGGAAGAGGAAAAACTGATCATCCGCGCCAACCTAGCGCCTGAGGGAATGCCAAAGCCCAATAAAGTACTTACTCCTGAAGTGATCCTGTCCGCCAGAAAACTGGTTCGTGAAGTCTACATGGATGAAAAGATTGAGCAATACATTGTTGACATCATTCACGCCACCCGTTTTCCTGGGCAATACGGTTTAACTAAAATTGAACCTTTCATTTCGTTCGGTGGTTCTCCTCGAGCATCCATCAATTTGGCATTGGCCGCAAAAGCATATGCATTCATTCGCAGAAGAGGCTATGTGATACCAGAAGATGTGCGCTCAGTTTGCCATGATGTTTTACGTCACCGTATTGGTCTCACCTATGAAGCCGAGGCAGAAAATGTTACGGTGGAAAGCATCATCAACGAAATCCTTAACCGCGTAGAGGTTCCCTGATTGCTATGCTGGACACCCGAGAGTTACTGAAGAAAGTGCGGAAGATCGAAATCAAGACCAAGGGCTTGAGCGAACAGATCTTTTCGGGCGAATACCATTCTGCCTTTAAGGGAAGAGGAATGGCCTTTAGTGAAGTAAGGGAATATTTTCCGGGAGACGATATTCGTACGATCGACTGGAATGTAACAGCACGATTTAATCACCCCTATGTAAAAGTATTTGAAGAGGAGCGTGAACTTACAGTTACTCTTCTACTCGACCTTTCCGGTTCTTCCGATTTTGGAACACAAGGCAGTTTTAAGCGCGAACTCATTGCAGAAATTGCGGCGGTCATTGCATTTTCTGCTCTGAAAAATAATGATAAGGTGGGAGCGATTTTTTTTACCGATACTGTTGAACGATTTATTCCTCCCAAAAAAGGGAAGACTCATATCCTGAGAATTATCAGCGATATTATCAGTTTTGAACCCAAAAGCAAGGGAACAGATCTGACAGAACCTTTACGCTTTCTTACCAATGCCATTAAAAAACGTAGTATTGCATTTGTGTTGTCGGATTTCATTACCGAAAAAGCATTTGACGACACCTTGCGTATTGCAGCGCGACGACATGATATTGTAGCACTCGAAATTTTTGACGAACGCGAGTTGGAATTGCCCAATGCCGGAATTATCCGTTTACGCGACAACGAAAGTGGCAAAACCAGAATCATCAATTCATCACTTCGATCTGTCCGCTCTAAATACAAGGCAAACATGTTACGGCGCAAAGACGCGCTCAAAAGCCGACTCCGGAAAGCAGGAGTTGATCACGCTGCAATTGCTACAGGCAGTAATTATATTCGTCCGCTAATGCAATTGTTTAAAAGCAGGGGGAAATGAAACACATCCTTGTAAACATATTGCTCATCTGCGTTCCGCTGTTCGGATTTACGCAAGAAGTAAAACTTCAATTAAATCCGGGAGAGATCCGAATCGGAGAACCCTGTAAACTGTATATTGAAGTCCATCTTCCCAATGAAAAATCGATTATCGGATGGCCGGAATTTACAGATACATTCAGCACATCAAAGCTTGAGATCATTTCAAAATCTGCTCCGGCAAAGGTAAACCAACTAATCGGACAAATGGAATACACAGTTACATCGTTCGACAGCGGTTACCATGCAATACCACCGGTCAGTGTTTTAATCGACGGTGATTCAATTTTATCAAATGCGCTTCTAATTAAGGTAAATACCGTTGAAGTCGATACAACTAAACAATTCCGGGACATTAAAAATATTGAAGAAGAACCCTTCTCTTGGAAAGATTACTTTTTAAGTATTTGGTATTGGATAATGGACAACTGGTACATTGTCCTTTCCATTGTAATTCTGACCATTGCGTGTGTTATATACATTATTCGCAAACGAAAAAAGAACGAGCTCCCTCCTCCTCCACCTCCTGTAGCACCCCATATTGAAGCGATTGAGCGATTGCGAATTATTGAAAAGGAACAGCAGTGGCAAAAAGGATTTTACAAAGACTATTACACTTCATTATCCGACTGTTTACGCCATTATATTGAACGCCGTTTTAATGTTGCCGCTCTTGAACAAACTACAGATGAAGTTTTGCGATCACTTCGACTAATAGATCTGGACGAAGAATCGAGACGACATTTGGTTTATGTGCTGAAATTATCCGACCTCGCCAAGTTTGCAAAGGAACAACCTGCACCTCATGAAAACGAATCGGCATTGAAACGCTCGTTTGAATTTGTGCAAGGCACACAATCGGTTGAACCAGAAAAACCATCAAAGGAAAATGAATAAAGAAGCAAGCTTCGATTTTGGCTGGCTCGATTTTTCATGGGCAGATAAGCACCTATTTTGGTTGCTTTTGGTCATTCCTTTTCTTGTTGTTTGGTATTACTACATCCATTATAAACGCAGTCAGGCAATCCGTTTCTCCTCACTCAATGCGATTGAATCTTCGGGATGGAATAGTATTCCTGCACTTCTTTTTTCCCTACGTCTATCAGCTCTTGGCGTTCTGATCCTAGCCTTTGCCCGTCCGCAATTGCAAGAGGACGAAACCTTCACCCGAAAATCTGCAGAGGGAATTGATATTGTGATGGCACTTGACATTTCAGGGAGTATGATGGCAGAAGATTTCAAACCAAATCGCTTGGTTGTTGCAAAAGAAGTAGCCATTAATTTTATTAAGGAACGTCCTGATGACAGAATTGGACTGGTCGTTTATGAAGGACAAGCATTTACTCAATGTCCGTTAACCACCGAC
>JBKBUQ010000098.1:0-11076 GCA_046289975.1 Flavobacteriales bacterium
GTTACTACAACAGAAATCTTGGTGCCGTAATTCTAGCCACCGATGGCATATTCAATCAGGGTACGTCACCATTATACAGTGCAAAAAGACTGAAAGGAGTACCTGTATTTACCATTGCAATGGGAGATACTACTATTAGAAAAGATCTGCTTATTGGAGAAGTCCTTTACAATCGACTTGCTTATTTGGGGAATGAATTTCCCATTGAAGTAACTATTGATGCCGACAAATGCAAAAGCGAAAAAGCAGAAATCAGAATTCTGAAAGGAAATGAGCCGGTAGCTTCCAAAGTTGTACAAATTAACAAGGATCAATTTACCACAAAAGTCAGTTTCAAACTCGAAGCCAGAACACCCGGAATTCAGCGGTATCGGATATCCGTTACGCCATTGAATGATGAACTGACTATTCTGAATAATCAACGGGATATTTTTATTGAAGTGTTGAACAGTAAACAAAAAATCCTTCTACTCGCACAAAGCCCACATCCCGATCTTAACGCCATACGATCTGCTATTAGTGAGAACAGAAACTATGAGGTAAGTTCCAGGTTGATAAGCGATTTTAATGAGCCCATAAACAATTACAATCTCATTATTCTCCATCAATTACCATCCCTTACAAATAATGCAAAGGCTATTCTCGATCAAAGTGAAAACGCAGGAATTCCATTGTTAATCGTGTTGGGTGCCCAAAGCAGCATCAGTGCTTTTAATGAACTCAAAACCGGGCTTACCATTAGTAATAACCGCGGGACAACCGGACTAGCTGCCGGCAGTTTTAATTCCGGATTCAGTCTTTTCCAACTCGAAGATAAAGGTGCTCGTCAATTTTTGCGTTATCCCCCACTTCAAATTCCTTTTGGTGAATGGAAAAGTTCACAGGCCTGTGAGGTTTTGTTTAACCAGCGCATCGGAACAGTGGAAACCCAATTTCCACTTGTGTTCTTCAATAAAGAGACAAGAAGAAAATTCGGAGTAATTGCAGGCGAAGGTGTCTGGAGATGGAGAATGGCAGATTTTGCGCAGAATGAAAACAACGATAATTTTAACGGGATGCTCCAAAAAAGCATTCAATACCTCGCCTCCCGCGAAAACAAAAGTTTCTTCCGTGTTTTTGCCCAAAACGAGTATCCGGAAAGTGAAAATATCCTCATTAACGCTGAACTGTACAACAAAAGCTACGAATTGATCAACGAACCTGAAGTTGAAATTATCATAGCGAATGAAGAGAAAAAGGATTTCAGGTATATTTTCAGTAGAACGGCCACAGCCTATCGAATGGATGCCGGTAAATTACCTGCAGGTCAATACCGTTACACAGCCAAGACCGAATTCAATAGTGTAAAATACGAGGTTAGCGGGGAGTTCAGTATAACTCCGGTGATGCTTGAATTAGAAAAATCAGTTGCCGATCACCAATTACTTGCTGCACTTGCTTTCCAAACCAAAGGCGAAATGATCTATCCTAAAAACATTGGCTCATTAGCTGAAAAGATCGGAAACCAGGAAGATATTGTAGAAGTTGTCTTTCCGGAGCGCCGATTGGATGACCTGTTGCATTTCAGATGGATCTTCTTCCTGATCCTGGCCTTACTCACTTTAGAGTGGTTCGTTCGCAGATGGTCGGGAGCCTATTGATTCTCCAATTATGAATTCCAGATTGATTCTTGCCACATTGTTCCTGCTGCTTGATTTTTTCGGATCAGCACAATCATTCCGCCTGCCCGATAGCTGGGCACGTGAAGATGTATTATTGGTTAAAACAAAAGGTAGTCATACCGGATCTCAAACAACAATCAGGTTTCAATCCGATCAATGTACTTATGAGGAAAATCTGGAAGGTAAGAGCATTACAATTCCTTTTCAAATGCACCCAAAAACATTTGAAGCACTTCTACTCTATCTTAAAGACAGGAAGTTTAATGAATTGAAATTCAAAAAATTAAATGAAATTACCTTCGATAAAAATTCAAGTATTATTTATTGGCTAAGAGATGGAAAGCAACTATTCCGGATTGGTTATGATACGAATATTGAAGTCCACCGGAACTCCGAAAAAAGGTTCAATATGGTCCTGCTTCACCTGATACAACTAGCAGAACAACATACTGAAAAGCTAAAAGTAAAGGTGAATTTCACCATACATTCCTCAGTAAAAGAATCCATGTTGGATCTCAACTACCGCATCGATGGGAGTGGTCAGCGTGCATGGTTTGGGAATAATCAGATTCCAAATATGATCAGTTTAATGCTGTTTCGGGTAAGGTACAGTTTTCACTTTGCTTTGCTGGACAGTGCAAAGGGACTCAATGGCGAAAACCCGGGCACAATCTGGACCATATTTGAATCGGATATTGCCAATCACACTGAATTTGAAATTCTGCTTGAGAAGGGAAAATTAATTGTTCGTCCACGGTAATCCATTAATTCTGTTGAGCAGTTGAGCTGAATATTATCCCAACTTTTCTTCAACCCAGCTTTTTGCCAGGTCAAATTGTTCTTCGGGACTCAACATGGTATTATCAATAATCCGGGCATCAATGGCCTGAACCAGTGGATTTTCTTTCCGGTGGGTATCTTCAAAATCGCGACTTGAAATATTCTCCATTACCTCGTCCATACTCACTTTGGCTCCTTTAGCCTTTAATTCTTCATACCGCCTTCGTACTCTGGTTTCTTTGTCGGCTGTCATGAAAATCTTTAATTCAGCATACGGAAAAACGGCTGTACCAATATCACGACCATCCATAACGACACCCTTCTCCTGGCCCATGGATTGTTGCAGGGCTACCAGCTTTACTCTTACTTCTTTGATAAGACTAACCAGCGAAACATAGCGTGAAACTTCCATTCCTCGGATTTCCTGTTCAACGTTTTCATTGTTCAGAAATGTTTCCGACCGCTGATTTTCATGATTGAACCTGAACCGAATATCAATATCGTCCAAACGTTCGATCAATTGATCTTTCATTACGAAATTGTCTTTTACCATTCCCTGACGAAGACAAAAAAGCGTAACCGCCCTGTACATAGCACCTGAGTCGACATACACAAATCCAAAATGTCTGGCCAGTTGTTTAGCCATGGTACTTTTCCCACAAGAGGAATAACCGTCGATTGCGATGTTAATTTTTTTCAAGCAAGAGCAAAGATAATTCTTCGCGGCAATATCACCTGAATTCGTTCAGGTTGAATGCAATTGTAATGTGGTTGGATAATCCCGCCTGATTATAGGTAGCAAGAGCATAGGACAAATGGAATTTTTTGATTTTCATTCCCATTCCAAACGAAAATCCGGATAATCCGCCTCGCTCACGTACCCTAAGTTCTGCTCTTCTGCGGTAATTAAAACCAAAACCAATAAAAAAGTTTTTTGTTACCAACTCCGTCCCGAATACAGCGTGTCGCATCAGCTTATCACCAAATCCCGGTGCTTTGGGTTCTATTTTTTCACCTGTGGAAGGGTCAATTGTCGGTTTAAGCGTTGGATCCAGATAAGAAAGATCCCAGCGATGCAGATTTTCAGCTGCAACGGAAAAGCGAAAAGGTGCATGTTTTAACTTCTGAGAAATTCCTAACTGAATATCAAAGGGTAATTTTTCCCTGTTTCCGGGACTAATCGGTTTAACATTTACTCCAACATTTCGAACAAGAAAGGATGCTGTAAACCCTTTATCTGCCCGGTGGTAGGTCGCTCCTCCATCAAGAGCAAAGGACAGACCATTAACAAAATAGTACGAAGAATAAAGCGTTTTGAAATTAAGTCCAACCGAAAAAAGTGAATCGATCCTTCGACCGGCCCCAAGGTTTAGCACATAATCTCCGGCTGAAAATTCTCCCAATTCCTGTCCTGTTTCATCCGTTTCTTTGAATCTTCCGTAGCTTAAGTAATTTAAAGTTGCACAAAAGGTTGCAAGCGTATCCACATCATGAACATAGGATAAAAATCCGTAGTTGATGTTTCCGAAATAGTTTACATACGACATCGACAGGTAACGGTCCATCGATTTATTCAACAATGCAGGATTATGAATTCCAAGTGAGGGGTCATTATCCTTTACTGCAATCAGATTACCTCCCAAACTGGCAACTCTGGCACTACTAACCAGATTAAATGCCGAACTGCCGGTATTTCCGCCAATCTGCGCAAAGCCAGCGCGACCGGCACAAAGAAGCACAAAGAGAAAAATCAGGTGTCGCATAGGAAGATTAACGCAAGATAAGCAAACTTATTACTGATCATCAGGTTCGAAAAAAATCCAATTTTAGGTGACATTCTTCACAACCAAGCGCTGCCTTATTTGTTACTTTTGCCGCATAAACAAACTATTTCATGAGTGAACAAACAGAACATGTAAGTTGCCTGATTATCGGATCGGGTCCTGCCTGGTATACCGCTGCCATTTACGCTGCACGTGCCGAATTGAAACCAGTCATGTATCAGGGATTGCAACCGGGCGGACAGTTAACCATTACCACCGAAGTAGAAAACTTTCCCGGCTATCCGGAAGGTGTACAAGGACCAGAAATGATGGTTCAATTGCAACAACAAGCCGAGCGTTTTGGAACCCAGGTGCGCTATGGTTTGGCCACTAAAGTTGATTTCACCGGACCTGTTCACAAAGTATGGATTGACGATGAGAAGTTGATTACCGCTGATACCGTTATTGTTTCAACAGGTGCATCTGCCAAATGGTTGGGATTACCTTCAGAACAAAGACTTAACGGATTTGGAGTTTCAGCCTGTGCTGTTTGCGATGGATTCTTTTATCGTGGTCAGGACGTGGTCATTGTTGGTGCCGGAGATACCGCTGCAGAAGAAGCAACTTACCTTGCTAAACTGTGTACAAAAGTTTACATGCTCGTTCGTAAAAGCGAAATGAAAGCATCAAAAGCAATGCAGACACGCGTTTTGAATACACCAAACATAGAAGTATTGTTCGATACAGAAACAGATGAAATTTTAGGTGAAAAAGCCGTTGAAGCAGTTCGCGTTAAAAACAGTAAAACCGGAGAAACCCGTGATTTGAAAGTAACCGGATTTTTTGTTGCAATCGGACATGAACCCAACACCGGAATATTTAAAGGTTGGTTGGATATGGATGAAACCGGCTATTTGAAAGTTGTTCCCGGAACAACTAAAACAAATATTCCCGGAGTATTTGCTGCTGGAGATTGTGCAGATAAAGTCTATCGTCAGGCTGTTACCGCTGCAGGAACAGGTTGTATGGCCGCGCTTGATGCCGAACGCTACCTCGCTTCAAAAGGACACTAATTCGATTACATGAAATAAAAAAAGTCCCGGTAAAACCGGGACTTTTTTTTATTTGTAGTCTATTGATCGATCAGTTATTGATAAAAAGTTTCTCTTTTGCAACACCCTGATCAAACACAACATTAATTGCGTAGATACCAGATGCAAGCTGAGAAACATCGAATGAATTGTTGCTTCCATTCAGGTGATAAGTAGCAACCACTTTACCGGAGATATCTGTAACTGTTACCACTCCATTTGTAAGAGAGGGATCAAGAACGTTAATCTTCAGGTTTTTGTTATTGATGTTCATATCAACCTTATCGCGAACATTCAACTCTTCAACACCAACAGCTTGCTGACCCGCAAGGATTGTAGAACCTGCAGTAAGGTGTACAGCATAATCTTTAATAGTAAAAGAATTACCGTTGATATTTACATCTAAACGAGCCCAACCATAATGCATAGACCCACTGACATCTAAAGCGAGACCCAGATATTTATTACTTGCGCCCAGCCAATCACCAATAGGAAAAGTTCCAAGACCGGTTATATTAACAACCGCACCAAGAATCAATCCTGATGAGGAAACAGAGGCAGGCGCTTGTCCAAAACCGAGTGAATTATTGATCGCATCGTTCGCATTTAACTTAGCTGCCACTGTAAACCCCTGAGAGGTAGATGCCGAAGCAACCCCATTTGATCCAAAAGTGTTGATCACAACACCAACACCGGTATAGGGAAAACCAGACATTGATCCCGAACGTGAGGAACAAGTGATTACGTAATCATCACCTGTTGCATTATCAAGATTTAATAAGTAGCTATTTCCTGGTGTAATTGTCTGGTCGGCAATGTCCGTGTAAAGAATCTGAGCATTAGCAGAACCTGCTGCACCAATTGCTCCGGCAACAGCAGCATAACGCATCATGCGGCTTCTTTTGTTAGCGTCTAATTTTTTCATAGCGTTTGGAATTTAGTTGTGTAAATATAATTAAATTCAGAATCGAAAATTGTTAAAATTTTCCCGGTTTGTTAAGGATTATCAGACAACTCAAATAATCCTGAAACCTGGCTTTCTACTGCTTCTTTTTCACTCAGCCAATCGGAATGCACAATTTCCAACAATGGCCTTACCGAAGACCATTCACCAAATACCCGTCTTTGTTCGGAATTTAACGTAGCCAAATGGGTGGGATAGACCTTGTTAACAATCTTTGATTCTTGTCCCGCACGTTTTAATTGTGCCGGGAAAAGAAGAGAATCATCTGAATCAAGCCAAATCAATTTCAGTGGACGGTCGTCAGGAATTTTCATCAACTGGGCTTGGGTTAACAGGAAAATTGCGTCAGGATTTTGATTAATTGATTTTAGGTTAAGGTCAGCCTTTAACTCAGGAAAATCAACAGACGGACGTAAATCGATACATTCAATGCCTTTGGACTTAAGATATGTACAAATATCTTCCTGTCCGGCAGCAGGTAAACCGGAAATACACTTTATTGTAAACTTTTGGAATTTCGCCAGCCATTCAACCTGTTCCTTTAATTTTCCAGTATCCGGTATTCGGCTGGTATATAATTCCATTAGGCGATTTCGTGCACGAAACATTCCCGGGTGTATGTGCAACGCATTCAGATAGGCAGTCTCGGCAGGTTGATAATCCTCGCACAACCTGAAACATTCTCCAAGCTGAAAATGTGCTGCAGCAAAACGTGGTTTTAATTCAAGTGTATCCATGAAAAAATCGATAGCTGTATCTGCCTCTCCCAACCGTAACGATGCCATACCTCTGCCAAAATGAGCTTCAGCGTTACGCGGATCTTCATTTGCAATCTCTGAAAACACTTTTTCTGCCTCATGGTATTGTCCCATTGAAAGCAATATATTTCCCTTTTGCAAACGAATATCGATGGAAGAGGGTGCTATCTCCAAAGCTTTTTCATACGAAAACAATGCCTTTTTCGGACGGTATTGTGCCTGTGCCATTTTTCCTCTGAAAAACCAGACCTTTAAATCAAGAACCGTATTTATTCCAAACAATGCATCTGTATGCATTTCTGCTTCCTTCCACTTACGAAGACGAATATAACACTGTATTATCAACGATCGGTACCTGTGAAAATCCGGATAAAGTGGAATAATTTTCTCTAATATTCTCACTGCCTCTTCGTCTCTCTTTTGGAAGGAAAGACTTTGTGCAAGGTAATATTCAACTTCAGCTTTTGTTTTAGCTACAATTTCTTCATCGGTTCCTTCCGGACGCTCAATATAACCCAACTCAATCAATTGTTCCAATGCCTCACGTGAATCCCAGGTATTCACCCTTAATTCTTCAGGATGCATTCCGGATGAGCAACCACCATCAGAATGGTTTTCCCACGAATCAATCCATTGAATTTCGTTGTGCTCCGAAAAACATTGTTGCAATACTTTACCATACATATCCTTTCCAACCGGTAATCCCATGTAATGAAGAATGGTTGGTGCAATATCTATCACCGATGAACCAAAAATTTCAGTATTTGAGTGAATACCGGGACCTGAAAAAGCAATCATTCCATAGGGACTATGTTCAGAAGTTGGCCCTGCCGGTTCTACCGGAATAACGCGTGGACGAAGATTACCTGATTCAAAACCATGATCACTTAGAATTAGAATTGCGGTATTATCATCAGTTAAATCCAGCATTCTATCCAACATCATATCCTGAAACCGGTATGCACCATCGACCACCTGATTGTAGAACCTGAATTTTTCATCCGGTACACCTTCCAGTTTCGGTGCTCTGAATTTCATAGCCATATGAGAGAGGTGATCAATCATATCGAAGTAAACACCCATTACATCCCATTCGGTATTTTGCATCAACCAGGTAGATGCAGCCTGAAGACTAGCTGCTTTTGCAATTTCATTTCGCAGTGTTGTAATTACTTTGCTTTCCTCTTCCGGAATTTGGTAAATTTCCGGTACAAAAGGCAACACCATTGCGGGAGTGATTTCTGCAGGGTGAACACGAAATTGCGCAAGAATTTCAGCAATATTTTCAGGATGAACTGTGCCGGGTGCCATCTTCCATTTTGCAGGATCAGGAGAATTTGCCATCTGGTAGAAATTACTCACGATGGCACCATTAATAGGTTCTGCAGGATGACTAGGCCACCATCCTACTACATTGCATTTGTACCCATATTGATTGAACATGTTCCAGAATGCTTTCACTTTTCGGGATGTGGACATCAATGGTCGAATTCCATTTCCCTCCGGTGATGCCTCTGCAAAGCCAAGGATACCATGTTTATCCGGTGTAACACCTGTGGCAATGCTGGTCCACAACATCGGAGAAATAGGCGGATCCATTGTTTCCAAAGTACCTCTTACTCCTCTATTCAACACTCGTTTTAATGCCGGCATTTTACCATGGGCGATCAATTGATCCATCACTTGCCAATCGGCAGCATCCCATCCGAGAATCAATAATTTTTGTTTTTTGACTCCCATCATTTCAATTTATTTCGGTACAAATCGGGATCAACGGCCATTACCATTTCGCTGTACATCTCTTCTTTTCCAATAAATTCTGCAATAATCCGTGCAACATTTTCCGGATTTGAAACGACTTCAAGATAGGAAACACGAATCAATTCTATGTTGGAGGAATTGGCAATCATTGTAAAAACCTGATCCAACGACTTTTTGAAAACCTCTCCAATCGCAGGATTTACCGGTTGATCTTTTTTACCCAACATTACATTTTGAGATACAAGAACTTCTTCAATTGGACGATCCATAAAAATGATTTTGTAGGATAGGTCCTTTTTCAAATAAGGTAAAAGTTGCGCTATGATCTTAACACACTTTCCATCTGCCTGATCCAGCCAGGAATTGTCAGCAGCAAGTTTTTTTACAGGTTCGTACTCAAAATAGCCCTTTGGATTGAAATGATCAGCTGTTCTGAGGTGATCACTTAGAATTTCCAATCCTGACCTTTCGATCATTTGCATCATCATGGAAGTACCACTTCTGGGTAATCCGGAAACAACATAAATCATTTCGAAAAATACAAAAAAAAGCCCCGCAAATGCGAGGCCTTCCTTCATTGAAAGTATTGCTTATTTCACAACAGTGAAACGGTTAACAAGCTTAGAGCTTCCAGTAGAAATTGAGTAGTAATAGTTACCAACTGCAAGGTTAGAAGCATCGAAAATGTAACGGTTCTCACCAGCTACAACAGTACCAAGATCGATGGTGTTGATCACGCGACCCATTGCATCCATAATCTCGATTGTAACTTTAGAAGCGTTCTCTAAAGAGTAACCAAGGTTGATAAGACCATTAGCAGGATTAGGGTATGCAGCAGTTATTGCAAGACCGTTCTTAGAAAGACCATAAACACCTGTTGGAGTATTTACGATAGGATAAATAGCAAGGTCAACGTTAAGAGGATTACCTGAAGAGATCTGCCAGTTATCAGCGAGGGTAGACCATGTTGGAGCACCCGAATTGTCCCATAGCTCCCAGCTAAGGTCGCCTGCAGCGGCACAATTGTCTTTAGTAGAAACTACAGCTAATGTATCACCTGCTGTGCTGGGGATGTTAACCGCGAAAACAACATCACCAGACATTGCAACGGCAGAAGCAAACGTGAAGTTATTAAATCCAATACCTCCAGAGATAACAGGTAAAGAACCTAAAGCAACTGAACCCGTAGTTGCAGAAGGTGAAATAGCAGGAACACCTGATGTTACCGGATGTGAAGTAACAGAAATATTTGGATTAGAAGCGTTGGTCATATAATACTGAACAATTACGCCTGAAACAGTAGTACCAGTAGCAATGTTATATTGCTGACCTTTTTTCATATCAGCATAAGTGTTGGTACCTGTTACATAACCCAGAGTTGGCGCTCCATAAAGCGTAAACGGGTTCATGTCGGAAGTAAAACAAGTTTGCGAAAAAGACGCAGGCTCAAGCGTATCAATTGCGCGATCAACATTAATTGCTGATGCTGGCAAAGAAATGAGTTCGGTAAAATTACCGGACTTCTGAGCAGAAACTGTTGCAACAGATGCAACGAGCAAAGCAGAAATGTAAAGTTTTTTCATGTGGTTTTTAGTTTTTTCAAATATAAATAAAAATTAGGGCATTGTTGGAGTTTTAACACTTGGATTTTTTCCACCGGTTTTTCCACGAATCTCACGCCAATGTTGAATTCCAACATGACCTAAAGCGAGCAAAGCCAAGGAACCCTCAGGACTGGTAAGCAATTGAATCAGTTCAGTTTCCTTAATGGATTTCGGGGTTTCCTGATTGGTATTCATTTCTATTCCGGACAAAAAATTGATTAATGTTGGATTATAAGTTTATGGGTTAGGGTTTTACCACCGGATCTCAAAACGACCTGATAAACACCACTTTCAACATTGGCAACATTTACCGGTTGTGTACTGATTCCCGGTTGCACAGCGCCAAAGGAGCGGTTCCATATTACTCTTCCTGCCATATCCATCAAAACGACTTCTACATGTGATGATTCATATAGTTCAAACGAAACCAAAAGCTGGTCGGTAGCCGGATTGGGGCGCAGCAAAAACTGTATTCCGTCCACTACTCCACTTTCTTCTACATTGTTCGGATCCATATTATCCCAAATTTGTACATCATCAACAGCTGCTTCCACCAATGATCCTCCGTCAAGATTCTGTCCCGGACGCAAACTATCCGAGGCAACAAATCGGATCTTCATATTATTCGTAGGGGTAACATAATCAGCGACACGGAATGCATTTCTTCTCCATTTGCGATCTGAAGTTTTTGTAT
>JBKBUQ010000099.1:0-10988 GCA_046289975.1 Flavobacteriales bacterium
GTATTGCCATCGGTCGACAAATGTGAGCAATTGTCAAATTCATCGGTATTTAACTTACCTTCCACCTGTTCGGCTTCTGCCCAATTCCCGTCTTCTGTTAGCGTTGTAAAGTAAATGTCTTCAAAGTAAACATCATCTCCGGCTTTTTGTCCACCTGTTCCCTGAGGGCGACGGGATGTGAAATAAATGATTTTACCGTCGGGTGAGATTACTGGGGAGTAGTCGTCGTACTTTGAATTCAGGTGAGCTCCGGCATTTTTAATTGTGACAGCAAGTGGTTTTGAAACAAGTTCTTTTGCAGAACGAAGTTGCCCTAAATGAAAATCAACATCTGATGATTTAACGAGTTCAGGTTTTAGACTTGACTTGTAAGCTTCTAATTTGGCAATGGCGTCATCCAGTTTTTCCATACGATGAAGGATTTTTCCATAGAGATAATCAACATCAGTCGACACCTTCTCTTCAATTGCAATTGCCTTATCGAGGTATTCTTTGGATAACTCCCAATTGTTTAATTCGTAATGACACTCCGCAATGCGAAAATTTGCCATCGCATTCGACTTATCAATGGTGAGAACCTCTCTATAAGTGTTTAGCGCCCCACGATAATCGCCGGCGTATTGCTTGTTTTTCGCATCAATCATCTTTGCTGAAATCACCCCTTTGTCAATTACCGTAAGCGTGGTATCCGGCATAGTATTAAGAGTGACAGCACCGGCAGTTGTGCCAAGAAAAAGCATCAGTAGTGTGGAAAACAGGAACTTACTCATTGTTGTGACAGGTTTAAACAAATATAGCAAAAAGGTATAGTAAAAGAAAGAACTGAGCTTATAAGGCAGATTTTTTTAAAGCAAACGGATTTTTACTCAAATCTGTGATTTCATGCATCCCCAGAGTCGCTGCAATAACTGCTAAAACCGGCGCGAAAACCACCCCGATGTCGTAAGGGATAAAAAACATAAGAGAAAAAACAGCCCCGTTGCCTATGGCAAATCCCGCATGAGTCCGAACAAATTTTACGCTGTCATCAATACTCAAACGGAATCGTTCGTTGATGTAATCAATCATGCAAAAACCATAAAAATAGCAACCCACACTAAAAAGGAAAAATGATGTTAAGGGTTTAGCATCAGCAACAAACAAAACAAATACATACCACAATGCAAAAATGGAATATTCAAGTATGAAATTGCCCATCGAAATGCGAATTGCTCTCCGAATATCCGACATAAACTGCTTCCAGTTTGATTCATAAGTGTTGCCGGTAATAATCGTTTCTGTCTTCAGACTTAATTTGGTAAGCATCGGGGACAAGACAATAAACACAATGTATTTTCTGAGTTTATACCCCATCATGATTACAGAGAACACAAATAAATTGTAAAAAAGATCTGCCATTAGCCCTTTAATGGAATTGACATTTGGAATGGATTGCTCTTTTAAATGGAGCTCAAGCCACCATGCTCCCAGTAAAATCAGAATGGAAAGCACTAAAGGCGGGATGAACCATGCCCAAAGTTTCTTGCGGACAATAAGCTTAACCGCATCAGGGTAAGTTCGGATTCCAAGCCAGAATTCGTTAAAAAATTGTTCCACAGGGTAAAAATAGCTCAAAAAACAATAACAAATAGCTGATTTTAGGCGCTGACAGCAATGGTGGTTGTGTTGGGTTTATTAGTTTTGTGCTTTAGAAATTATCATGCAGCTAAACACTCTCCAGGCCATCTCGCCAATTGATGGTCGTTACCGTGGACAAACAAAGGTTTTGTCGGATTATTTTTCAGAAGGCGCACTTATCCGCTACAGGGTTCTTGTTGAAATCGAATACTTTATTGCGCTTTGCGAAATTCCGCTTCCTCAACTAGCTGATTTCGATCAAAAACTTTTTCCCGCAATTCGTGCGATTCATTCCGGATTTTCTGAAGACGATGCACTGCGCATTAAGGAAATTGAAAAAATCACCAATCACGATGTAAAAGCAGTAGAGTATTTTCTCAAGGAAAAATTCGAAATGCTCGGTGTTGGAGAGCAAAAGGAATTTATTCACTTTGGCCTTACCTCCCAAGATATTAATAACACATCTGTTCCGCTGTCAGTAAAACAGGCTGTTAGTGATGTGTATCTGCCTCTACTTGATGAAGTGATCGATCGACTTTCAACATTGGCCGAGGAATGGAAAAACATACCAATGCTTGCGCGTACACACGGACAGCCTGCTTCGCCAACACGATTGGGAAAGGAAATACTTGTTTTTGCAGAGCGTCTTTTGAAACAACGCGTCCAGCTGACAGGTATTCCTTATTCGGCAAAATTTGGAGGTGCTACCGGAAACTTCAATGCACATCATGTTGCTTATCCAAAAACTGATTGGGTTGCGTTTTCCAATAAGTTCGTAAATAAAACATTGGGGCTCGATCGTTCACAGACCACTACCCAGATAGAACATTATGATAATATTGCTGCCTTGTTTGATGCGATGAAACGAATCAATACAATTCTTCTCGATTTCGATCGTGACATCTGGACCTATATTTCGATGGATTATTTTAAGCAAAAGATCAAAGAGGGTGAAGTGGGATCATCTGCAATGCCACATAAAGTGAATCCGATTGATTTTGAAAATTCAGAGGGAAATCTGGGAATTGCAAATGCAATCCTCGAACATCTCTCCGCAAAATTGCCTGTTTCACGTTTACAACGCGACCTAACCGATAGTACGGTTCTGCGTAATGTTGGTGTCCCATTCGGACATACCGTTATCGGATTGAAATCTTTGCTGAAGGGTCTTGATAAGTTATTGCTGAATGAAGTAACTGTTCGCCGTGATCTCGAAGATAATTGGGCTGTTGTAGCTGAAGCAATTCAAACTATACTTCGAAGAGAGGCCTATCCCAATCCTTACGAAGCACTTAAAGCGCTAACACGCACCAATAAAAAGATTGATGCAAACGCTATTTCGGAATTTATAAATGGACTTGAAGTTAGTGAAGCTGTAAAGCAAGAGCTTCGGTCAATATCACCCTATTCTTACACAGGAATAACAACTTTGTAAAACGGTCTGAATTTTGTGAGGTAATGATTATGGTACGATTTATTACATTAGTTAACTTGCTTTTATGGGCCGGTCAAATTCATGCACAGGGAATCCCTTTTCATAAGGGTGATTTTGCAAGCGCTCAGGCTATTGCAAAATCAGAAGGGAAATTGATTTTTGTTGATTTTTATGCAACCTGGTGTGCACCATGTAAATTCATGGCGAATCAGATATTTCCGGATACCATTTTGCAAAAATATTTCACTGCGAATTTTATTTCACTTCAAATTGATGCGGAACGCCAGGAACGGGAACTTCTAAATCGTGTCAATGTAGAGGCTTATCCAACACTCGTGTTTTTTCAGGCAGATGGCAAAGTTGTTTATCAGACTAAAGGCGCAATGGATGCTGCAACGCTTTTAGCAACTGCCACTATGGTAAGGGAATTTGAGAAAAACAGGTTGTCCTATGAAAAGAATCCATCCGATCTCCGTTCGTTAAGTTTGTATCTTACAGTTTTATCGCATTCAGATCCAATCCAGGCTCGCTCAATTGCATTGAAACATTTATCAACTATTACAACTGAAAAATGCACAATACCTGAGAATTGGTCTTTAATCAGGAGTTTTGATCGTGATCCTGATTCCAGATTTTTTCTGTATTCACTCGATAATTTCAGGTATTTTGTTGAGCAAATGCCGGGCTATCAGGAATACTTTACCGGATGCGCGGGTTTGATTATTGAACGGGCTGTTGAGTTACGGGATGAAAAACTTGTTCAACGCTATAAAGATGTGGCTACAGCTGCAATTGGTAAAATGAACATGCCTGTTTCCGAAAGTTTTTTATACGAAATTGATGCCTACTATTACTCCCAAACCGGTCAGCGCGATAAGCATCTGGCTTCACTTGATCAATGGATGATGGATCCAATTACAAATGCCGGTGTGATTTGTAATACCGTTTTTGAGACAGTTGATCGTTATGGTGTTGATGCATATCCATTCACCCTTAAGTGGGCCCAAAGGGCAGTTGAAATGGAGAAATCATTCTTTACGCTGATGACATTGGCTACGGTTTATCGCTCAAAGGGAATGAAAAAAGAAGCACTTCAGACTGCAGAATCAGCACAAAAGTTGGCAGGACCAGAAGACGATATCAACTTTTATGAATCCTTTATTCAGGAAGTCAACCAAATGAATTAAATTAAATCTCCTTTAGTGAGATCATTTTATTTCGTTCAGAATCCCAGACTTTTAGGCGAAAACATGCAATAATGTCCTTTATTGATAAGGATGTTTCTCTTGCATTTTGCAATTCCGGAATGGATTTCATCACTTCGGGTAAACGGTAAAACGGAATTCTTGAATTCATGTGGTGAATGTGATGATACCCAATATTGGCAGTAACCCAATTCCAGAAAAAATTCATTTTCATATAACTTGAAGACTCGAGAGCAGCATGATGGTAAGTCCATCCTTCTTTCTCTCGAAAAGTAACTCCGGGAAAGTTATGTTGAGCATAAAAAAGGTAAGCACCAATCATATCTGCAAGGATAAAAGGAATAATAATTCCGAATAACCAGGCTTCCCAACCAAGGAAATAGAACACAATGAATTGCAATGAGAAATGGAGAACCAATGCGACCAATGAATCCCAATGTCGCTTTGGAGAACTTGAAAACGATTGCACACACATTCCAACCAGAAACATCGAAAAATAACCAAAGAAAACAGTCAGGGGATGTCGGGTAGCAAGATAGGAGCGCTTTTCTGAAGCCGTGGATTTCAAAAATTTTTCTCTTGTCATGATTGGGTAAGATCCAATACTTGCGCTAAACAGTTTGGAATTGTGATTGTGGTGGTAATCGTGCGACCTTTTCCAAATGCTGGATGGTGCAAGAATCAAAATACCAAATAGTTTAAAAACAATAGTGGCAACAGGTGATTTTGAAAGAATTGCGCCATGCTGATGATCGTGATAGATGACAAAAAAGCGCACCATAACCAATCCTGCAAAAAGCGAAGCCAAAGTACGTACGATGGTTTCCTCAATAAGCAATGCAGTTACGATGGAACCACATAATAGGATTAATGTGCTTATGGTATAATACCAACTCAAGCCCTTACTTTCTTTCGTAAAAGGTTTTGTTGCCAATATTAGTTCTTTGCCTGTGCGCATGCGCTGCAAAAATAGTGAAATCTCAGCCTGCTGGAAGTACCGGACGTTTATGCTTCCATCTTCGGTGACTCCAAAGCCATAGCTCTGGTTTTTTTATGATGTCTTTTTCTAACCTCCTTGTATGGGACTCAGATATTTGCCCGTCTTGTGTACCGGAAGGATTTTCAAAAAGTGTTTCTGCATAAACTGTGTAGTATCCTCTTTTCGTTCGGTCAATGCTAACATACACCACTGCATATCCCATTTTAGAAGCGATCTTTTCTGTACCCCAAAATACAGGGGTGTCCTGATTGAGGAATTCGGTCCAATAGGCGTTTTCTGGCGATGGTGTTTGATCGGCAATAAATGCGGTGGCGCTTGTTTCCTTTCGGTTGCGAACCATTTCCTTGAACGTGTCGCTCATCGCATATAGTTTTGTTCCAAAACGAGTACGCATCCTGTAGAGGAGTCCATTGAACCATTTATTTCGCAAGGGGTGGTAGATCACATAGAGCTGTTGTGGACAAGTAAGACTAAAAGTATTACCGGCCCACTCCCAATTTCCGTAATGGCCCATAACAATAATTACACTCTTTCCCTCTGCATGATAGCGTTGAAAAAGGCTTAAAGCTTCCGGATGTAAATGACAGTGTTTTAACATTGATTTTTTACTGATTGTTAATGTTTTAAAGGTCTCGAGAAATAAATCACAGAGATAGCGGTAGTATTTTTTAACCAGTATGGAATATTCTTGTTCGGATTTGCCTGGAAAAGCATTGTGAAGATTGGTCAAAACAACCTTTTTCCTATAAGCTAACGTCTTGAATAATAGTAAGTAAAGAAGATCGCTTACCAGGTATAATACCGGAAACGGGAGGATGGAAAGCAAATAAAGAAAAGGTAGCGCTAGGAAGTAGAAGATGGCCTGCATGGATCAAAAATAGAGATTATACCTGATTAGATGGTTTTCCCCAAGGCATTGGCTGGATTTTTGCTATTTTTAAGATTCAAATTTCTCAACCATGAATAGGATATTCCAATTGGCTATTTTCCTGATAGCGCCATTTGCTTTGTCAGCACAAAGCGACACCAGTCAGGTAAATCCTGAGGCGCAACAAAAATACAACGAGGGAGTTGCTGCGTATGAAAGCAAAAAACTTGATGAAGCGATATCCCGATTCACGGAAGCGCTTGCTCTCGATCCTAAATTTGAAAAGGCACTTCTCAACAGGGGAAATGCATACTACGAAGCAAAGAAAACGGATAAGGCTATTGAAGATTATAATACCTGTGGACAATTAAACGGACCATCTGCAGATAATGCATGGTTTATGAAAGGAACCGCAGAGATGGATTTGGGTCAGTATGAAGAAGCCGTGAAAAGTTTTACGAATGCTTCCAATAAAAAGAACGGAGAAGCAAAGTATCACTATAATCTTGGTGTAGCTCAATTTCAGGGTGGAAATTACGATGATGCAATTGGTTCCTTTTCGAACGCTATTCGGTTAAAGCCTGATTATGCCTTTGCATACAATGACCGCGCTTCTGCAAAGAAGAAAAAGGGCGATCTCGATGGAGCGATCAAGGATTATGAAAGCGCGATTCAGTCGAACCCGCAATTGACTTTCGCTTATAACAACCTTGGTTCCGTTAAACGTCAGAAAGGTGATTTTACCGGGGCAATTCAGGAATATAACAATGCAATTCGATTGAAAAAGGATTATTATATAGCCTATAATAATCGTGGAATGGCAAAAATGGATGCAGGAAAATTTGAAGAGGCAATCGTTGATTTCAATGAAGCAATTAAGCTAAAAGCAGATTATGCATTTGCTTATAATAATCGTGCAGCGTGTTACATAAAAATGCAAAAATTCAAGGAAGCAGTTGCCGATTGCGACAAGGCTATTCAGTTGGATGCTGCTTATGGAGTGGCCTACCTGAATCGGGGTATTGCCAAAGAAATGTTGCGTGATTTAGTCGGCGCCTGCAGTGATTGGGAGAACGCGGCTGCTATGGGAGTTGAATCCGGTGAAACGTATTACAACATTTATGGAGTTTGTTCGGAAGTTGAAAAATATAACCAGAAATGATTACAGGAGGATTATATATGAAAAAGCTACTCACACTGGTTCTTACCCTTTCATTGTTTAGCGCATTGGCTCAACAAAAGGATATGCCTTTTGAAAAAGACCTTTTTAAGGACCGCAAGGACGAATTTAAAACCGCAAAAAAGGCTTTTGAAGCCGGAGAGGAATTTTTTAAGCAGTATCAATTTGATAAAGCGGAAGTAGAATTTGATAAGGCCTATTCCTTCAATCCGAATTATTCGAAATTGAACTATTACCTTGGAATGTGTGTTTTGAACTCTTCTTATAAGTTCAAAGCCTTGAACTATTTCAAAAAAGCTTACGAGCTCAACCCGAATGTTGCGCCTGAAATCAATTTGCTGATTGGAATTGGTTATCACATCAATGGTGATTGGGACAATGGGATTAAACACTATGAGTATCATAAAAAAGTGCTTAATCCAAAAAACACGGATACCCTTGAATACATCAATAAAAAGATTAGTGAATGTAAAACGGGTAAAGACTTGGTTGCTAAACCAAAACGTGTTTGGGTAGATAATCTGGGAAAGAATGTGAACACAGAGTATCCGGAGTATGGACCATTTATTTCTGCTGATGAATCAGTTATTATCTATACCGGTCGTCGCAATGATACCCGAGGAGGAAAAAAGGATGAAGGAGATGGTAAATTCTTCGAGGACATCTATTTATCGAAAAGAAATCCAAACAACGGAGAATGGGAGAAGGCAATTAATATCGGTGAGAATATCAATACCGAAAATCACGATGCGCCTTCAGGACTTTCACCTGATGGTAAATTGCTTTATATTTTTTATGGTTGGAAAGGCGGAGGAGATATTTATCAATCCAAGTTGAAGGATGGTCAATACGGTAAACCCGAAAAGCTATCAAGCAATGTAAGCTCGAAGTATTACGAGTCCTCTGCATCTGTTTCTTTCGATGGTAAAGAATTGTATTTCGCGTCTGAACGTCCTGGTGGATTTGGCGGTGAAGACATTTATGTTTCTCGTTGGGATGAAAAGAAAAAAGAATGGGGTCCGGCAGAGAATCTTGGCACCAACATTAACACCAAATACAGAGAAACAGGTGTATTTCTGCACCCAGATGGTGAAACAATGTATTTTTCTTCACAGGGGCATGGGACCATGGGTGGCTTTGATATTTTCATGAGCAAACGTGATGAAAAAGGCGTTTGGGGTGCTCCGGTAAACATTGGATATCCTATTAATTCTCCTGATGATGATGTGTTCTTTGTAGTTTCAGGTAGTGGTCGCTATGGTTATTATTCTTCCTTTCGTCAGGATGGGTATGGCGAAAAGGATTTATATCGAATTACATTTCTTGGGCCGGAAAAACCACCAATTTCTTCTACAGAAGATAACCTGATTGCATCACTTGTTAATCCGGTTCGCGAAATTGTTATTGAACCCAAAGTTGAGGTAAGCACTGTTAATCTCGCCATACTTAAGGGGATAATTCGTGATGCAAGAACACTTCAGCCAATCGAAGCAAAACTTGAGTTGATCGATAACGATAAGAATGAGCTTGTAACTACCTTAACCAGTGATTCCAAATCTGGAGCTTATCTGGTTACTATACCGGCGGGAAAAAATTATGGTATTTCCGTTAAAGCCGATGGATATTTGTTCCATTCCGAAAATGTAGACATTCCGAAAACTTCAGGTTACAAGGAGTTTGAGAAGAATGTGGATCTGAAGAAAGTAGAAGTTGGACAAACAATTGTATTGCGAAATATTTTCTTCGATTATGATAAAGCAACGCTTCGCGATGCATCCAGAAACGAGTTGGAGCGTTTAATTAAACTTTTAAACGAAAACCCAACGCTTCGTATTGAAATAAGCGGGCATACCGATACGCAAGGTGATGCAACCTACAACCAAAAGCTTTCTGAAAACAGAGCGAAGGCTGTTGTTGAGTATCTTGTTCGTGCCGGAATAAGTGCAAGCAGATTGGAATACAAAGGTTATGGCGAATCGAAAACACAGATTTCCGAAGCTGAAATTCTTAAAATGAAAACAAAAACAGAACGTGAAGATGCTCATCAGCAGAACCGTCGAACAGAATTTAAAATCCTATCAAAATAAAATCGAGCGGTCCCAACCGGGACCGCTTAATTTATAATATGAATTCAATACGCTTTTTTTGGATTGTATGTTTTGCTTGTGTGTTCTCTACACAGGCTTCAGGACAAAGGGTTATCCGTACCGATCAGCAAAGAACAAAAGCTGATCCTGTCAAACCTGATGTTGTTGTTTACCATTCCTCATTGGATTATTCTGAAGTTCATTTTCGGATTTCTTCAAGAGATATTATGTATGCGCGAACAGAGTCAGGTGAATTCACCGCTCATTTGGTTGTGAATTACCGCTTGTTTACGCTCGAAAGTGTGAAACAAGTTGTTGATAGTGGTACACTTACAATTAACGACACCAAAAGCGATGTTTGGGAAAAATTTATTGGCGGCAGTTTTAAAGTTAAAATGCCACAAGGAGCAACTTATTCTTTGAAGATTCAATTTGTCGATAAGAAGAAAAATTCTTCGATGGAATTGAATATTACTGCAGATAAAAAAGAGCATTTTAATCGTCAGAATTTTTTATTACGAACTTCGGAGGTAGTGAATTGCACACCTTACTTGCAGCAGCAGAATGTCAGTGTTGAATCACCATTTCATAAGGGAAAACAGTTTTGGGTCCGGGTTTACCGACGATCATTTTCTCTTGCTCCTCCGCCATTTTCAGAACAGCGCTTGCAACAATTTAAATACGAAGCCGACAGTATTTACCGGGTTCGTATGGATGAGCAGGGGAAATTTAGCCTGATTTTACCTGAAGGAGGATTTGTCCATATTGTTGCGGATACTTCATCACGTGTTGGATTGTCTTTATTTCATTTCCCAAGGCATTTCCCTCGCGTAATGACTCCCGATGCTTTGATCGAACCCCTTCGGTATATTTGCAGCTCTGAAGAATTTAAAACGTTGAGAACGGCCATTGATCAGAAAAAATCTATCGATCAGTTTTGGTTAGATAGGTCATCAAGTCGTGAAAGAGCCAGAGAATTGATCCGCAATTATTACAACAGAGTACAGGAATCAAATCGCAGGTACTCAAGTTACCTTGAAGGTTGGAAAACCGACAGAGGAATGATTTATCTGATTTTCGGCGAACCGGCTTTTGTCGATCGTACAACAGATAGTGAAACATGGATTTATGGTGATCGTTTCAGCACAGCAAGTTTGCGCTTTAATTTTTTGAAAATTCAGAACCCCTTTTCCGATAATGATTTTCTATTGCAACGCATGCCTGTTTATAAACCGGAGTGGTACAAGGCGGTTGATGTTTGGAGAAGTGGTCGGGTATATTATTATTTGAATTGATGGAGTACAACGATAAAGACAATCCCGATTTATTATTCGGAACACGGGCGGTTATTGAAGCTGTTCGCTCAGGCAGAGAGATCAATAAAATCATGGTTCAGCGTGGTTTGAATAATGAGTTATTTAATGAACTCAAAAATGAATTGCGGGGATCAGAGATTCAAATTCAGTTTGTTCCCCCTGAGAAATTAAATCGTCTTACCCGAAAGAATCACCAGGGTGTAATTGGTTTTGTTAGTCCTGTTTCTTATTCGCGTATAGAGGATCTCTTACCAATTGTATTTGAAGAAGGTAGGGTGCC
>JBKBUQ010000009.1:0-11226 GCA_046289975.1 Flavobacteriales bacterium
CCCTTTATAGACATTTTTCTCATTCGCATTTCAGCTTCATAGTTCACAGTAAATAAACTGTTGTCTATTTTTTTGGAAAGATAATCCGCTATTGCTCTTCCAACCAACGTGGAAAACTGTCCCTTTTCTGTCGGATCGGAAATCTGTGCCGGTAGTGAAGAAAACTTATCGCTGTAAAAATCGTTTCGCTGTAAATAATACCCATAATGAAAAAACATACCGAACGCTCGTAAAAGTTTTTGCGGTTTTGGCGCATAGTGCATTCCCGCAATCGCTAAATGTTTAACCAAGGCAAGCCGCGATAAATTAAAGTTTTTCTGCGTGATATTTCCCGACTGGTCTTTATGTTCTACTTCAATATTCATTTTATCAGTTCAAGGTAACGGGAAATTCACTTTTTCAAAGCGTCAATATCATTTTTCGCAGCCAGAGTCAATCGTTTTATAGCGTTTTCTACTCCAACCAAATTCTTTTTATTCATAGATATGCGTTCTAACTCGCTCTGTCCAAGTGTTTGCCGGATGGTCTCCGCACTGTAACCTGTAAGCATGGCAAAGGCTTCGCCAGCTTCTTTGTTTTTTAAATTTTCACCATAACGAATAATTTTGGTGCGTTGTAAATAGCTTATGAAAAGTGTGGTTTGTTCCTGTGTGAGCAATGTCGTACTATCATTGTCTTCCCGTACCCGTTTGCCTTTGCTTCTGATTTTTGTTTTCCCGGCTTCTTCCTTTTCTCTAAAATTTATCCATTCCGTCACTGTTTTTCAATGACTAAGTTCTATTATTTCTTTGCGGTACTTTCTTAATAAAACATCAAGGAAGCGAGAGAAAACTGAAAGATCACCGTTGTAAGAGTTCTCCAACTGGAAATCCAAAAAAGCGTCTATTTCCATCAGGTCGAGATGGCTAAGTTTAAGGGCAAAGAAATAATCGTATCCGTAATCTTTTCGTTTTATTATATAACCCAACCAAAGGTCAATCCATTTTCTGATATAACGCCCATCTTTGATTCCACTTTCGGGACAAAAATAACGGTCGGGATATTTTTCAAATACCGCATCCATTTTTATTTCCCCGTGCGTTTTCAATACATCGGCTGTGGAAATAAATCCCCCGTTTTTTTGAAACATCGATACCACTTCGTCAATGTATAAACCAAAGTTTTGATAGCGTAAAAAATGTTCCATCGCTGAAATTTCTTTCAGGGCCAGTTCTTAGTTGTTGCTCTGTGTCATGCCTCAAAAATACGGTTTTCTCGTCTTTTGACAATACCCCGAAAAGCCTTGATACGATCGGGTTCTGACGTCTCTTGATGGCTAATGACGTCCAAAGACGGCTGTTTTATTTCAGATTTATGGATAGCGGCCTATTTTTCAAACCTCGTAGAACCCCTACAGCTCATTGTACCATAAATTTTTGATATATTTGGTTGATTCAAATTTAAAGAAAGGAGAAAATACAAAAGAAAAATTAAGATCAACATATAATTGAAACATAGCGTTTCAACTTTTATTCTCCTGCTCACAGAAATCTCGCAAGTTTTAATAGCAACAGGAAATAATGGTGGAACGCCTACGGAAAGCCGTGGGTGTTTGCCTTATTTCGTTGCTGTGGGCTTGCGAGAGCCTCTGTGTGCGTTTTAAGTGTCTTCGCCCACGGTGCTATTTTGGGCGGAGCCAAATCGTGTAAACTAAAAAATAAACATAATTATGGATAATATTATTGCCCGGCAACATTGCAAAAATGAAACATCTTCTGTCTCTCTCAGAGATAACATTCATAAACGGTCATGGCGAAATGAATTGCTTTCGCTGTACCTCATTGGTGTAAGATCACCTTGGATTCTCAGGATTTTTTTACCGAAAAATTAAGTTTGTTCATTATGGAAAACATGGACGATTGCATCGTATGCGCCTGTTCTTTCAGCAATCCTGCAATGGAACGGATAACTTGCTCTGATGCTTGCAAAGAAAAATGGTTTACTTTTTTAGATGAACTAAAAGCTATTCCCGAAGAAAGCAGGCTACGGCTTTGTGATATTTTTTTTGAAAACATGCACCGGAAAATTATCATACAAAAAATTAAAACAGGTGAATACTGGTTGTAATTTAATTGCAAGAATAAACCTTGCAACGCGGAATTAATGAAAAAACAATTGTATATCATTGATTTACAATATTTATTGAAATATGGAGTTGGGATAGACTTGTATATTTATACCGAAATATGGGTTAATTTTTATGTGTTGGGTTGGATTTTTTAAGGTATATTTATAAGAATTTATCCTTAGCGGAGGATGGAGAATGTGTCGTTGGTAATCGTATAAACAAAAAATGAACACGTTAAAACCAAAATAGAAATATGAAACGAATCAGACACTTTTTATTAGGAGCCATTGGCGGGATGCTGATGGTCTCCTCCTCCGCGCAAATTCAGAATGGGTTATGGTCGCTGCCTCCGGGAAACTGGAACCAGATTAATCTGACGTATACATCTCTACCCACCGGCCCAGACCCTACACTTGATTACGCGGGGCAACCATCACAATACTGCCACAATGCCGTGCATGATGCCAGTGGTAACCTGCTCTTTTTTGTGCATGATGGGGTGATTTATGATAAAGACGGGGTTTTTGTTGATTTTATTTATGATTTTGCTGGCCCGGTTTATGGCGGAGCCGAAGTTTCCATTGTTCCTGACCCCGGTAACTGTAACAAATATTACATTTTCACCAGTTTTTCTCAGGAACAAGTCTTTGGAGTAAATAGTTATATACACACAGAACCCTACGTTGTTACTTATGATTTATCAAACCAATACAGCAAATACATCCTCGTTGTATAGTCATATTGGTTTTACCAACATCATTGGATCGTTATGGGGATCTTGGACAACAAAAAATGGTTTTACAACCGTTGGGGTTACGGATTTAAGATCGGATGGATCGAGGTACGTTTTTTTTAATATTAGTTATGCAGTAGTTGTAATGAAACTGGATGCCTCCGGTTTTCAATATTCGCACTGGTTCGGAACACCCGTTGGATATATTGGTGGCTCTGCTAATCAGCGAGGAGAATTGGAAATTATCGAAAGTAATCCCGGTATAAATTACAAACTGGCAGTAAACACCGTATATGGATACGCTTTTCAACAGGGATCACATGCAGCTTGTGTTTCCGATATTGATTATAATACTTTGCAGCCAATCAACAATTGGGAAGTCATTAACTATCCCTTTAACATTAGTACTCCCTCAGAAGAAGCGCATATTCACGGGTTGGAATTTTCTCCTGATGGAAATTTTTTGTACATAAGCCATACGGCATCCACTACTTTTCCATCATCAATTGACGTTTACACTGTAGGCTCCAATGCACAGCCTGATGCGCTTAACGTAACCAATTCATCCGATTTTCAATTCTCACAAATTGAATTAGGTCAGGATTTGAATTTATATTTTGCCACATCCAACCGATTGGCAAAATTTTCGAATCCAAACACACCAAATATCGCAACGCCTAATTTACAATGGACGAATAATGCTCTTCCTATAACCTACAATTTTAATTACGCAACTTCCTCTTTTTCGAGTACTAAGCATAAATCCTACATTCTTCCCGATCAGGTGGATGGAATGGATTATATGGCTCATTTTGCTTCGAGTGTTCAATGTTGTTTGGATAACACCACTTTTACAGCCGATAATTTTTCTGCTCCCGCCAATGCCACATGGACAGGAATAAGTAATCCGCTAAATGGTGGAACAAGTAGTACGGTAACTATAAAAGAATCACTCGTTATTCCTGCCGGAAAAACGGTTACCATTCAAAATATGACTTTCCGGTTTGCTCCTGGGGCGAAGGTTATCATTGAAAGAGGTACATCAACACTTCCCGGTGGTAAATTAATTCTTGACGGAACCACTTTTACGGTTAATACCGATTGCGATCCACAAGCCATGTGGTATGGCGTTCAGGTTTATGGAGATAATACAAAGAATCAGACACCTTATTCTACGAGCAAACAAGGATGGTTTATAATGAAAAATGGCTCGGTGGTTGAGCATTCGCTGGTGGGAGCAATGGCGGTGAAAAGAAATACTACTTCCGTTGCGCCATTCAACTTTACCAGCTATGATTTTACCTATACCGGTGGCGTAATACGTGCTACCGATTCCTATTTCAAAAATAACCGAACGGATGTGGAGTTCAGGCAATATCTCGCGCCTAACAATATCAATAACCAAAGTTATTTTACCAATTGTGAGTTTACCACGAATGGATTACTGAATAATCCTGCACTGTATCCGGTTCAACACGTTTACATGAACGAAGTAGTGGGTATTGGATTTTACGGGAATATTTTCCAGAATTTGACGCCAAGTCTTTACACATACCCGCAACTTGGCCGGGGAATTTTCAGCGTTAATGCTCATTATTATGTAAAAGCTCAATGTACCAGTTTTTCACTACCATGTACTTCGTTTAATCCGAATGTATTTCAGGATTTGTTTTACGGTATTTATGCTACATCATCCAACTCTCTGAGAACCGTTTTTGTTGACAGAAATGATTTCATCAATAACTACCGGGGTATTTATTTAAGCGGGCCGGATTTTGCAACCATTACAAGAAACGATTTTGAAGTAAACCGTTCGGCAGTTTTTGGTGATTACGGTGTTTATCTCAATGCCTGTACCGGTTACAAAGTGGAGGAAAATACATTTACCGAATACAACGATCCTAATTTCCCACCAAGCGGAAACACTTATGGAGTAATTGTGAATAATTCAGGTACAGATGATAATGAAATTTACAACAATGATTTTCATGATATAAAAATTGGTGGGCAATCACAAGGGATAAATGCTTCTCTACTTGTTGTAAATCCATATCCGAATAACATTGGTTTAAGATGGAAGTGCAATTTGTTTTACAATGATGTTTACCAAGCGGATCTATCGGTAACATCAGGACGTATTGCTTATCAGCAAGGATTTGCTTATCCTTCAAGCAATCCATTATCCGTAAGTTCCCCTGCCGGAAATGAATTCAGTCATTCTTTATTTGATCCGCAAAACGATATTGCTGCTAACAATTCAGTTCTACCGTTTAATTATGCTCATCATGCTGATTTGTTAACAACACCGATTTATTATAACGCAGTCGTAGTTGTTCCACAGATATGTGCAAGTACTTCTGATCCGGTATACATTTCACCCAATTCATGTCCTTCTAAAATTATTGACGGAGGAATTATTGTTGTTGGCCCGCAACTGCAATCAGAATCCAACAACCTGAAAGAGCTTATTACGCAGAAAGAAGCATTAATAGATGGAGGAAATACGCAAAACCTGTTATCAATTATTTCCTCACAAAGCACCGGCAATGTGAAAAACGCTCTTACAGCTGCTTCGCCATATTTAAGTGACGAGGTATTACTTGCTTATCTTTCCACTAATCCTCCGGTAGGTCATGTAAAGCAAATTATTCTTGCAAATTCTCCAGTATCTGATGAGGTAATGGCCGAACTCAATGCCATGAACCTTCCTAACGGTATTCAAAATCAAATCAACAATGCTCAAACTGGTATTTCAGCTTTCTCCTTTCTTCAGCAAGATATTGGATATAGCATATCTACCCGTAATAGCATCATTGAAGAACGCATACGTTTGTATCTAAATGATACCATTGTGGTTAATCCTATTGACAGTGTTATTGCCATACTGAAGGAAGAAGAGCGCGAGTTGCGTAAAAAACAGCTTTGTGATGCCTATATTATTAAGGGCGATACGGTAAAAGCCAATCAAACTTTATTGGACATTATTGCGTCTTATGGGTATGATAATTTCTGTAAGATGGCCGAAATCCAGATTCTTTTGAAAAATTACCCGTCAGCGTGTTATCCTGTGGCTACCGACCCTAACCTGAAACAACAGGTTGAAACTGTAGCTTATGATGCCAACGACCGGATAAATTGCGCTAAAGCCGAAGCCTTACTGGTGCTTGCATTTGATACCTTGTTTGTTTCGGAAATTGAACCACTTCTTCCCGTGGGTTCAGGTCGAATGGCAGAGTTTACAGAAGAAAACAGTGTAGCTACAGGTGACATAAAAGTTTTGCTTTATCCTAATCCGGCAGACGAAATGGTGACCATAGGATTTATGACAGATGAAACATCAGATACGCATACCTATACCATAGAGTTATTTAGTGTAACCGGGCAAAAAATAACTTCGCTTATAGTTGCAACCGGAAATACCTACCAGTTTAATACTGGTGAACTTTCAAAGGGAATTTACTTTGTAAAAATTCTTGAGGGAGCAACACTCATTGAAACCAAAAAATTAATCATCAACCGCTAAGAATATAGTCCCTGCGCTGATTTTTTCAGCGCAGGGATTTTTTTACGTAACGGTCAATTAAAACCGACAGTTGATTTAAATAATAATCATGAAAAAAATAGTATTTATATTCCTAATATTTGTCTCTACCAAGATAGAAGCGCAAAACGTTTATACTGCATTTATTGATTCTTCTGATGTTATACCCTCATGGCCGCCTCCTAATGATAATTCATTTACTTTTACTAATGGAGACTATTTTTATCTCATCAATAAGATTTATCCGATATTTTTTAATTTTTGGCCAGATGACCCTAATCTCACAAACCCTCCTCCTTTTAGTACGTTAACTGTACAAACTCTTGATACAATTATCGGTTTTCATTTCCTCAATGATTCCACTTTTGAGCGACTTTATGGATCGGTTGTTTACGACACAATTAATGGTTTTCAGAATATTTCAGTTTTTTCGGGAGACGGAAACTATGGACAAAGATTTTTCTTAACTTATTTATTAGGGGTTGAAGCATTTGATGATGATAACAGTATTTCTAAATTGTTTCCCAATCCTGCTGATGAAACAGTTAATATTGAGCTTTTCTCTTCAAATACTAAACTTGCCTATGCCATCGAGATATTTGATCTGTCCGGACAAAAAATAACTTCGTTTACGGCTCCAAACGGAACGATTCATCAGTTCAACACAGGCAATTTTTCTATTGGGACTTATTTTGTAAAAATCAGAGAAGGCACAACTTTAATTGAAACTAAAAAATTAATTATTAACCGGTAGGAATAACTTCCTGTACTGTTTTCATTGCAGGAGGTTTCTTTTATGAAATCGTTATTTAAAATAATAGTTTTCATTTTTCTCATTAAGTCATCAACACTTAATGCGCAGGTGCTGTTTTACCAAGATGTTTTTTATGGAGGCGTAACAGCCGGAGGATTTTCTACCGGGCAGGGACAAGGATTAGGCACATTAAATCTTTATATTGAGCCGGGGAGCACCATTAGAAAAGCATTTCTTTTTACTTACAGGATTGGTTATCCACCACCTGTACCTATAACCGTTAACGGAACACCTTATTGGTTTGATACCACGAATATTTTAATGAATGTTTTGCATCTCAATTCTTATGCATCACCTATACAGCTTTATTATCTTGATATTACAGATGATTTAAATGCTTCTATTACTTCTACCTTTTCCATTGATATTCCGAATCAATTTGGGTTGCCCATTAACTGGGCATACTGTACTGCATATCTTTATATTCTTTATGAAAATCCATTGCTTTCAAAAGTATCTACCTGCCTTTTTGTAAATGACAAAAATTTTTATGGGCAAGAAAGCTACAATTTCACCGGGATGAATCCGATCAATAATTCTTTTCCGGCTGGATTAGGGCTTAATACTGATAGGGCTGGAATTGATACACTGGATGGTTCGCTGGTAGATATTAACTCAAATTTTATCGGTCTGATTGGGGGAACTGACACAAATAATTGGCAATATAATGGTGGTGTAAGAGGTCATTTTTATTACCAGAATAATACACTTCTTGGATTGGATGACGATACACCGGATAATGTTGTTGGCGGAGCGGACGGGCTGGTGGATTATTCATCCTATATTTTAAACAACGATATAGGGTATTCATTGGAATTAACCCATGTGAATTTATCTGGACCAGCAGCAAACAGAAATGTTTACCTCACTTTCGCTAACGCTTACAGCACACCCTGTGATACATTTTCAGTTAATGTTTCTTCTGATACCTCTGTTTGCTTCGGAGAAAGTATTCAGCTTTCAACTTCAGGTGGTAGTTTCTATAATTGGTATCCGGCAAGCGGATTAAATAATCCCGGTATTGCAAACCCCAATGCTTCACCTGATAGCACTACGCTATACATTGTTACCATTTCGGATAGTGCCGGTTGTTCAAGAACTGCCCATGTAAAAGTTACGGTGAATCAATTGCCGGTTCCGCAGGATATTTTGATAACGCCTTCCATTTGTGGGAATGATGACGGAATGTTTGAGGTGCAGGATATTCAAAACAATGCTTCACCATATCAATACGACATCGGTGCAGGAAATCAATTCTCTCCTGTTTTTTCTAATCTTGCTGCCGGAAATTACAATCTTACTATTATGGATTCGTTGGGTTGCAGCTTTGATACTTTAATTGCAGTAAACGAAATCAATCCTGTTATTGCAAACTTTAGTGCAAATCCCAATACCGGAATAGCTCCCTTGCCCGTAGATTTTCTAAACAACTCCACTGGAGCGAATAATTATATCTGGTATTTTGCAAATGAAGACACTTCGTATCTGTCTTCACCGGATTTTGTTTTTGATTCCGCAGGCTTGTACCAAGTGATGCTAATTGCTTATAACAATTTCCCACAGTGTGCTGATACCTTCTCACTAACCGTTTATGTTTATGATAGCGTAACAATTGAGGTTCCGAACGTGTTTTCGCCAAATGAAGATGGCGTAAATGATGTATTCACTGTTTCAGTTAACGGTGCGGTTTCAGTGAGCGCAGAAATAATAAACCGCTGGGGAGAGGCGTTATATAAAAACAACGTGTCAAATCCTGTAAGTCCTTTAACACTTTGGGATGGAAGAACAAATTCGGGAGAAGAAGTCTCCGAAGGGGTTTATTATTATGTGATTGTTGTAACTGGGGAAGATGGTAGAGAATATTCTGCAACAGGCTTCTTGCACCTTTTTAAATAAAGAAATAATAAACAAATAGTTTTTGATTTCAATTTACCCCACGGAAAACAGGTGGTCACATTCGCGGGATTTTCCATCAATCATAGTAACTAAATCTGATTAAGATAAAAAATTAACGGCTAATAGTTTTGTTTTTGACTCTTGTCAATGATGTAAACGATCCCTGTTTTTACTTTTATAAAAAAGACAGCAATAAAAAAGGCGGGAATGCTCCCGCCTTGTCATTTTATATGACTTGATTTAAGCAACTTTCAGGTTCATATTCAGTTTCGGCAAAGCCTTCACCGCAGCCGATTTTCTTTTGTCCCTAACGTGGGCATAGATTTGGGTAGAGAGAATGCTCTTATGACCTAACAGCTTTGATACCGTCCACAAATCCCCGTCCGGGCTGTTTTCAAGTACGTTGGTGGCAAAGGTGTGCCTGCCAGTATGAAAGTGCATTGCCTTTTCATTCAGTCCTGCCGCTTTTGCCCATTTTTTCAATGCCCGGTTCACCTTGCGGTGAGTAATGTTCTTTTGGTCTATTTCCTTTATCCGGGGAAACACATAGGGGCTGTTACCGCCTTCTGTTTGGGTTTCTTTTCGCCTCTGTTCAATTATCTCAATGGCTTGGGAAGATAAGGGCAGGTATTCTATCCCTTCAGTCTTTTCCTGCTCAAAATAGATAAAATGTTCCATCCCTTCTTCCGTTTGCTTGGTAATGACTTCATCCCATCTGAGCGGGTTTACATCACTCCATCTAAGCCCCGTAAAGCAACTGAACAAAAAAGCTTGCTTTATTTGCTCGTCAATATTGCAAGGTGTCTCAACGAGTTTTTGCAATTGTTCTAATGAAAAAGAATCCCTGAAAATTTCCTGTTTCCTAATACGGTCTTTTTTGTCAATCAACCGAAATGGATTTTTCTGAATGATTCCCTTACGTTCGGCTTCTTCCAATCCTGAAAACACCACCATTGTGTATTTCCTTGCCGTGTTGTTGCTGACTTTTGTTTTCAGGTATTTTACAAAGTCCATGCACCACTGAGGTGTAATCAATAAAAACGGTAATGATTTTTTACCAACATAGTTTTTCAGATTGTACAGCGCGGAATCATAAAGCGTGTTTGGATTTTTCTCGCTTAGAAACCTTTCAAACCATTCCACGAAGTTGGTTCTGTTTTTGGTCTTATCCACCAGTCCATTGTTGTGAACGATCAGTTCCGCTTCCCGTTTTGCTCTGATCTCCTGTGCCAGCCGCTTTTTTTGTTTGTCGGCTTCGGTAGGTTTGTTTTTGTTAATATGAATTTCCAGAAACTCATACCATCGGGTTTTGTTTTGGTAAATATCCAGATACTAGGATATTTTCCCGTTACCCATTTTCTTTTCTCTTAAATAGACTCCCATTTCTTTTAGGTTTTAAAGGGTTAAACATGCTCAGGGCATTGGCATTTTATGCAACACTCTGAAAAAATTTGGATTTTTTTGGGTTCACTGAACCTTCATGTAATCCGCACGTCTTCCTTGCTAAGGGAAAGCGTGAAAATTCCGGGTAACAGTTGGGTAACAAAAACCTCCGAAATCCACCTAAAAGCACCTAATGGGAATGAACCTGTATCCTTACGAAATCCCTGAATTATCTGAGGGTTTACAGGTTTTGTTATCTTTGTTTTGGGATTGACTATTAATAATTGGTTAATAGTTATTAGTTAAGAGTTAAGAGTTATTAGTTATTAGTGATCAGTGAGCGGAAAGTGGTGAACAGTGATTCCGAGGCTTACAGTTGGAATAAGTTTGGGAATAGCACTTTTTGATTCGGTTTTAGCAGATACCGGTCACCTTTCACTTGGCACCAAAAATATATTACTCAACACTCCCCTATTCATAATTACCTCTGCCACCCCGAAACCTTGAGGGCTTCTCGTCGTTAATATTGCAATGATGACGAGTATGTCCGACGACAAAGAGATCAATGCACTGATCACCCTGATTGATGATCCGGACGAGCGCGTGTACCAGCATATTCGAAAGAAGCTGATGGATTTCGGTTATGGGGTTATACCGGCACTTGAAAATTACTGGGAACACAATAAGTTCGGCCTCTCCTTTCAGAGCAGAATTGAAGATCTGATTCACGATATTCAGTTTGACCATGTAAA
>JBKBUQ010000009.1:11236-38022 GCA_046289975.1 Flavobacteriales bacterium
TATCTCATTGGGTGCGCGATGGTGCAAATGATCTTTTGAGAGGCGTTTTACTTGTAAACCGCTACCAATATCCGGATCTCGATGAAGGAAAGATCAGAAAGAAACTGTATCAGCTCAAACAGGATGTATGGCTCGAGCTGAACGACGGATTAACGGCCTTTGAACAAATACGAGTGATTAACCATATTCTTTTTGATGTTCACAACCTATCGGGCAACAAAAAAAATTACCACGCACCGCAAAATTCTTATCTCAACAATGTTCTTGAAACCGGCAAAGGAAATCCACTGTCGCTTTCCATCATTTATATTCTGATTGCGGAACAATTGGACGTTCCTATTAAGGGCGTTAATCTGCCTAATCATTTTGTGGTTTCTTATTTGGACGAACGCAACCTTTTAAAATTAATCGGACAGGAATCGCCTTATGGTGTTATGTTCTATGTGAATCCTTTCAGCAGAGGATCTATCTTCAATCAAAAAGAGATTGAACAATTTCTTCGGGAACTAAAAATAAAACCTCGTCCGGAATACTTCACTCCTTGCGATAATCTTGCAATTGTAAAACGATTGATCACTAACCTGATCTACTCGTACGAAAAACTGGGAAACAACGATAAAATAAAAGAGCTGCAGGAATTATTCAAATCTCTTGATCAGGATAACGAACCCAAGGCAACCTTTTAGCAAAAAAAATCCCGGACTAACCGGGATTTCTCATTTATAAAAAGGTCTTTAGAATTTGTAATAGAAAGCGGTATTTACACCAATACCAAACGTACCTGTTGCAGGACTGTTGGTAAACGAGACAACAGGCTGTTTGTACTGCAAATTCATTCCCCAAAGAATGTGGTAGTTGACCGTATAATTGAACCCTGCTCCTGCAACAACACTAAGTGCAAATTCATTGAAACCGGCCTTGGGATTGGAATACTGAATCGATCCATCATACGCTTTGGTGGATTGATCTACTCTGCTCAAAATACTGCTGGTAAATCCTAAAGTACCAAGCATATCTATGCGCGAATTCGATATCAGGAAAATTCCTGAAATTGGTACTTCAGTGTACCGCATGGTGATTTTATTCTCAGGTGTATATGCACCTTCATCGCAAACCAGACATTTATCGATGCGCTCGAAACCTTTGGAAGCTTTTTGTATCCCCACTGACAAGAGGAAACGATCAGAAAGACCTTTTACAAATTCCAGTCCGAAAGTCTGGCTATAGCGACTGTTGTAAGTATAACCTGTATTTCCTGCAGGTGCTTTGTCTTTCCAGAAATAGAAATCAGGTCCCCAAAGAAGTCCTGCGTAGGAATTTTCGAAGAAGTTCTTCTTCTTTTCTTTATCCTCAGATTGAGCAAAAACGAAAGCCGGTAAGGCAAGTGTAAGGAGAAGTAACGTTTTCTTCATGGATGTGGGTGTAGAGGTCCTTTTTTTGGTGGCTTGAAAATAGAATAAATCCCTCAATAGAATGAAATTAACAGAAGAGAAATAATCCACAGAATTTTGTTAAAACATGATTTAATGCATTGTAAAACAGTATTCTAAATACTCATCCTTAATCCAGTTACTGTTGATAACATCGTGATCAGCCAAAATTTATCTTGTGTGGATCGTTGTTATCAGCCTCAATATCATCCTTTACAATTTGAATCCGCTTGGCAACTATGAATAGCTCGGAGTGACCATTCTTCCTCAACCATTCATAAGCATCCTCTTCTCCATCGCCGGCCAGGGCCATGTATTCAAGCACGGTAAAATTAAAACGGCGCAACCATTCCAATGCTTGTTTATTTCCTTCAACCCCATTGATCAGTGCCATGAGATGAGGAAAGCCATTTTCCATAAGCCATTTGCGTGCATCCTCCTTATTACGTAAAGCAAAGGTGAATACACCTAATTCCCTATACCCATTTGCCATCAGCCAGTCGCGGATCTTTGGATTCCCCGAAATTGCTTCTGCCCAGGCAAGAAGTACTTTGGCAGGATATTCTAATTTTTTTACATCCATCTGTTCCTGCGTAGAATGTAAACTAAAAACAAAGTAACAAGAATCATTACTACCCATACCATCGCATACCCATATTCCCAGTCAAGTTCCGGCATGAAACGAAAATTCATTCCGTAAACACCAACAATAAATGTGAGCGGAATAAAAATTGTTGAAATAATAGTCAAAATTTTCATAACCTGGTTCAGGCGATTGCTCAATTCAGAAAGGTGAACCTCCATCAGCGAATTCAGCGTTTCTCGATAGATCTCAATCGAATCTGAAATGTGCAGGGTATGATCGTAAACATCTTTCAAAAACACAGTGGTCTGCGGAGCAATAAGTCGCGAAGTTCCTTTCATCAAATTTCCTACAGCATCGCGCACCGGTAAAGTGGATTTTCGCAGCAATAACAAATTGTTTTTCAGGTGCTGAATTTTAAGTAGAATTTCCTCATTTCTTCCATTAAGCACTTCATCTTCCAGTTTTTCAATATCTTCATCTATCTCATCAATGATCAAAAAATAATGGTCAACAATTATATCTGCCAAGGCATAAGCCAAATAATCTGCTTTCATTTTTCGAATACGTCCTTTGTTGTTTCTGATTCTGTCACGGATCGGACCAAAAACATCTCCCGGAGATTCCTGAAAGGAAATTACCCAATATTCTCCTAAAACAAAACTAACCTGTTCCTGTTCTATTTTTTTCCTTTCCAGATCGTAGCTCAGCATACGTAAGGTGAAATGAATATACTCATCAAAGTCTTCAATTTTTGGACGATGATTGGGATTCATTAAGTCCTCAAGTAATAAAGGATGCAATTTGAAATGTTCGCCAATTTTCTGAATTACTGAAGCATCATGCACTCCATCAATATTGATCCAGGAAACAGTATCTGTCGATTTACACGGAGCCAAATCGTCGATGGATTTTACTTCAAATTCAGAATAAGTTTCTTCATTAAAATCCAACACCGAAAACTCCACCTGGTGCAGTTTATGATCTCCCATATGAATAAGCGAGCCTGATGGTAATCCATGTTTAATTCGGCGACTCATGCTTTTTGTTTTTGAATCAAAACCCTGTGAGGATAGGAAATTTCAATATTTTCTTGCTTAAAACGATTAACGATGGACTGGTTAAGATCACAAAACAGGTCCCATCCCTGATCAAAATTATTAGCCCAGATATAAGCTCTCAACTGAACTCCATTTTCAGTTAATGCTACAACACGCACATCCACTTCTGGCTGATTTAACACAATTTCTTCGCGCGATCTTCCATCTATGAAATACGGATGTTTTAGCGCTTCATCCTGCATGATATGTATAGCTTTATCAATATCATTTTCGTAGGAAATTGTAACACTCAGATGGCGACGAACCCTTTCATCAACGATGTTATTATTTGTTACAACTTCCATATTGATTACACTATTTGGAATCACAATCCGCCTGTTCTGAAAATCGCGGATAACAGTGTGGCGTAAAGTGATGTCTTCTACGGTACCAACAAGTTCATTGGACATGGATCCATCCCGACCAACACGAATGACATCACCCACCCGAAATGGTCTTGATACTACTACAAAAATTCCGGATATGATATTGCTAAAAGCCTGTTGAGACGCAAATCCCAATACGGCGGCAAAAATACCGGCACTTGCAAGAAGCGTGGTGGAAATTGCACGTAATGGTGGAATGAGGTAAATGATGGAAATAAATCCGATCACATAAATAATTCCGTTAAGTGCATTCCGAAAAAAATTAAGGCGAGTTGCATCAAGTCGCAAATTTATGGATGACCGTTTGATGAAACGGTTCATCAGCACTTTCACTGTAACCAATGCAAGTACCATGAAAGCAATGACCACCATGATTTTTACCAGCATGGCAACTTCCATTTCCATTGAGCCAACTTTAACAGAGCCCCAGCCTTTGGTGACTTTTTCCGTTAACTCATTCATTCATCAAAATGTTTAAAATATCAGCGGCAGCTTTTGGAATTTTTGTTCCCGGTCCGAATACCGCAGCAACACCCGCATCAAAAAGATATGAATAATCCTGCTGGGGAATTACACCTCCGGCAATGACAATTATATCTTCTCGTCCCGCTTTTTTTAGCTCAGCTATCACTTCCGGAACAAGCGTTTTATGTCCTGCCGCCAAAGAAGAAACTCCAAGAATATGCACATCATTTTCTACTGCTTGACGAGCAGCTTCAGCAGGGGTTTGAAACAGTGGGCCAATATCCACATCAAAGCCCATATCGGCGAACGAAGTTGCAATAACCTTTGCACCCCGGTCGTGACCATCCTGACCAAGTTTAGCAACCATGATGCGCGGACGACGACCTTCACGCGATGCAAATTCATCGGCGAGGCGACATGCATTAATGAAATCCTGATCCTGTTTCACTTCTGAAGAATATATTCCGGATACTGCCCTGATTTGAGCTTTGTATCTTCCGTAGACATTTTCGAGCGCAGTAGAAATTTCTCCTAGGCTTGCTCTCAACCGTGCCGCCACAACAGCGAGTTCCAATAGGTTTCCTTCACCCGTTTTTGCACAAGCTTCGAGATCTGCCAATGCTTTTTTCACTTTCAAATCATCACGTTCGCTGCGCAGTTGTTTCAATCGCTCAATTTGCGACAAACGTACTTTCTGATTATCCACCTCAAGGATGTCAATCTCCTGTTTCTCATCCGAAAGATAAGCATTCACCCCCACAATAACATCCTTACCCGAATCGATACGCGCCTGTCTGCGTGCGGCTGCTTCTTCGATGCGTAACTTCGGCAGACCTGTTTCAATGGCCTTGGCCATTCCGCCCAATTCTTCCACCTCAGAGATCAGTTCCCAAGCACGTTGTGCCAAATCGTTTGTCAGCTGTTCTACATAATACGAACCGCCCCAAGGATCGATCTGTTTGCAAATATTTGTTTCTTCCTGCAGATACAATTGAGTATTGCGGGCTATACGCGCAGAAAAATCTGTTGGCAATGCTATGGCTTCATCAAGAGCGTTGGTATGCAACGACTGTGTTCCCCCAAATGCAGCTGCCAGTGCTTCAATGCATGTGCGAGCAACATTGTTAAACGGATCCTGCTCAGTTAAACTCCATCCTGACGTCTGACAATGCGTTCGCAATGCAAGTGATTTTGGATTTTTGGGATTAAATTGGTTTACAATCTTGCTCCACAATATCCGAGCTGCTCTCATTTTGGCAATCTCCATAAATGGATTCATTCCAATAGCCCAAAAGAAGGAAAGTCGTGGTGCAAAATCATCAATATCCAAACCGGCATCTCGACCGGTGCGTAAATATTCGAGTCCGTCGGCCAGGGTATAAGCTAGTTCAATATCTGCTGTTGCTCCTGCTTCCTGCATGTGGTATCCGGAAATACTAATGCTGTTAAACCTCGGCATGTGTTGTGAAGTGTATCGGAAAATATCACCGATAATCCGCATGCTTGGTCCGGGAGGATAGATGTACGTATTGCGGACCATAAACTCTTTCAGAATATCATTCTGAATTGTTCCTGATAATTCTTCAGGTTTAACACCTTGTTCTTCTGCTGCAACAATGTAAAATGCCATAATGGGCAATACGGCACCGTTCATGGTCATGGAAACCGACATCTCATTCAGCGGAATCTGATCGAAAAGAATTTTCATATCCAAAACCGAATCAATGGCGACACCCGCCTTTCCTACATCACCTACTACCCGCTCATGATCGCTGTCGTAACCGCGATGCGTGGCCAGATCGAAGGCAACAGACAAACCTTTTTGCCCGGCAGCGAGGTTGCGGCGGTAAAATGCATTCGATTCTTCCGCAGTGGAAAATCCGGCATACTGACGAATGGTCCAGGGACGAATGGCATACATGCTCGCATAAGGTCCGCGCAGGAATGGTGGTGCTCCTGCAATAAATGAAGATTGAATAGGATCTTTAACGTCTTCCTTTAGGTAAAACGATGAAAGTGAAATCTGTTCCGGTGTAATCCAGGCATTTTGCTGTGCTTTAGGTTGATTCTTTTTTTCGTTGGAATCAACAATTGTGATTGGTGGAAATTCAGGTCTCATGTTGCCTGTTTTTTTAGCCATTCAATTGCCTTATCAGGATCATTGAATAAGCGGGTTGGAATTTCAGGACGGAATAATAAAATGAATCCGTTCATGACAATACGTGATAATGGCGATGCAACCAATGCGGCAGCTGCCATAGAAAATTCCGGCATCTGCTTTGAAATAAATTGTTGTTTGTCGCGACTTAAATGGCGGAGTTGACGAATATCGGAAAGGAAGATTGATCGTTCACCGTTTTGAACGGATTTCGCTGCTTCTACATCTTTTTCCAGATCAGAAATTGTGGTTTGCACATCTTTTCCGGTCTCCATTTCATAGAGCAGCAAACCATCCGACCACTTGGAAAATGTACCGGTACCGCCTTGAGCAGTGGAAATGATATGAAATCCGATTCTGATCATTAAACGGAAGCAGGAATTTCAGTTTCGGAAAGACGGAAACACTCCAGTGCTTTGAATTCTTTTAGAGAAGCGGGTATTGAAGTTGTTAAATCTACTTTCTTTTTTTACGGATCAGGATATACATTTACACCAATCATTCGAATCTTTTTAGATCTGAAATCGGACCGCAACTGTTCTGCAGAAAGTGAACACTCTTCTACCAGTTTTCCTGATGCAATCTGGTTCAGAATTCCTCCTTCTTTTTCAATACTTCTGAATTTTTCCCAGGAAAACTGTATGAGTTGCTGAGTAAGTTCCTCCACAAAAAATGATCCTCCGGCAGGATCAACAATTTTATCGAGATGCGATTCTTCACGGAGTAAGAGCTGAATATTTCTTCCCATTCGCGTACTGAAATCGGAATTTGTACCATCAAATGCAGCAACACTAAAAGCATCGCATCCACCTGCTATCCCTGCAAATGCTTCGGTAGTAAAACGCAATAAATTGGAATAGGGATCCTGATGCGATTGGAATAAACCTGAAGTTTCTCCAATGATAAAGGCATTGTGTGAACACGAATGTTTCGGTTGATAGGCTTTAATTACGTTCGACCACATCTCACGAAAGGCACGGGTTTTTGCAAGACTAAAATAAAAATCTACTGATGATGCAAATCGGAATTCAATATGCGAAGCTGCATCGTCAATAGTCATTCCCGCATTAACAAGCGCATTCAAATATTCATGTCCATGTGCAAGCGCAAATGCTAATTCCTGAACAGTTGTTGCACCCGCATTATGATAAATCGATGCGTTTATTGTAACTGTACGGAATCGTCCCTGATTGACCTTCCGTTCTTTTGCAAGTTTTGTAACGGAATGCGCATGGTGTTCTCCAAAACCTCCTCGTAATAATCCCTGTGAAATAGGATCATTTTCTACCGCGCCTCGCATGGCTTGCGAATCTGCTCCTGTTTGATCAAAAAGTTCCGCATACCATTGGTAAACTTCAGTTGGATTGTTCACACCCCGAAAACGAACTTCTATGAATTGAATACCGATGTCCTTCAACAATGATTTCATTACATCCTTCGAAGAAATCGTACCGCAAAATGTAATAGACGAAGCACCGGAATCTAGCGCTTTTAATGCTGATTTATTTGCTTCCTCCGGCTTAGCACTGATCAGAATTTCCTGATCAATTTCCCATTGTTGAGATTGGGTATTGCGTGTGCGACGGTAAGGATACACTCCGGGTGAACCGGCTTCGCTTGCTGTGTTGTAAAATGGCTCCAGTGAAAATCCCTCACGCGTATGCCATATCAAAGAATCCTTGTAATCTTTTCCTTTAAGCTCCTTGTTCAGAAGCTCAATCCATTTCTCCGTTGATAAGGGGGTAAATCCTGCAAGTAAATTCTCTTTCATTGATGGTAGATTGAGGCTGCTAATTTAGCAATTCCCCCTCACCTGTCAGCGGACAATCATCAGTCGCAAGGCTTCACCATATTCGGTCAAAAAGAGGTATAATCCGTCTTCAAACCCTGTATCCGAGAGCATTAACCTCGACTGTTCCGTATTTCCCGACTGAATCAAACGTCCGTTCACATCAAAAATACTCCAATTCCCTATTTGAGATCCGTTCAACATTTCAACCGAGAATTGCCCGTTATTCGGATTTGGAAAAAGCCGAATTCCGTTTTTATTCTCCACAGTACCATCACTTAATTGATCTCCCTCCGACACATAAAAACGATCGAGTCCGGCCTCAAGAATATGGTAACCTAGACTTTGATCATCTTCAATGGTAAGTATCATCCGCATATTGGTAGTTGGCGTAATAAAGGAAGAAATCGGAAATCCAACTTCAATCCATTGCGACAGATCCGTATTAAAAAAGTTTACAGCTTCCAATTGCACGGTATCAATTCCGTTGCTCAGGTATATGAACAAGGTATCATTGGGTGCCCAAGGTGTATTACGGATATAAAACCAGCGGTAATAAGCCAACCAGGGATCGGTATATTGCGTTGCATCAAATACCGGAGAGATCAGCACTGCAGGACCACCATCAACATCAGCAGCAGTGTAGGTCCCTAGCTGATTTCCGGTAATAAATGCTTCTTTTCCGCAATCTGTATCCACATCACAATGCGGATTGGTCGGTGTGCCATCCGGTAATCCGGTTGCAATAGGTATTTCTCTCACCCAGTTACCACTAATGGCATTATCAATGGTTGTCCATCCGAAATTGAGCCGAAAATCATCGTAATACCCTTTTTTCAAACTCGCGTTTTTCGAATTAATGGATGCTGTAAATGATATGTTTTCCTCACATTGGTTCCAATGGCCCCAATGACCGGCAGAAAAATCATACGTTCCTGCCATCATATCGCTGAGAATATAATTTCCGGAGGCATCGGTAGTGGTTGTAAATAAAAAATCCTGATTTCGAAACTCAACAATTGCACCTTGTATAGGAGAGTTGGTGATTTGCTCCAGGACTTGTCCGGTAACTGTAATCGGATTTAAAGGATTAAGAAAACCGTTTGCAAAAACAGTGTCTCCGGCGATCAGATTTACATTGTACACCGTATCAGGTTCAAATCCGGGTTTGTAAAAAACGATATCATACGAGCCCGGACTCACTATCCCCGTTTTGTAAGATCCATTTATAAGCGAAGAAGTAACAATCGGGTGATTTAAAATAGCGATTTGCGCATTAGCTATCGGATCATTCGACACCTGATTTCTAACCATGCCATGGAGATAACATCCGCGAACATAATTGGGTGTAAAAACATACAATCCATTCTCAATGTCCGAAGCAACAATTGTTCCTGAGGGAAAATAAGGAAAGGCACCCCAAATACTGTTGAAACCATTTCCTGTTAGGGGAGAAACATCATAATTACCCACTTCAATAAGATTTGCGGGATCGGCAGCATCATGAATTACAACGCCGTCTCTGTAATAGGAAGTGACCAAATAACCGTCTCGGTAAAGTACATTGTGTGGAATTGAATTGGAGCCCGGATTCGATTTAATCTGATCGATCTCCCTTATGTTACCCAGATCACTGATATCGTAAGCTGAAATGGGAGCACCTCCTACTTCATCAGTGGCAAAAAGTGCATCACCATCGTTACTGATCCAGCAATTATGGGTAAATGCCAATGGAGTAACTTGTTGAGCAAGAACTATGGGATTGGATTTCGTACTGATATCAATAACCTGAAAAAAACCATCGTAAATATGCGCTGTATATAACGTATCTCCTCTCGCGTACGAATCATGCACATAATACACATCATACATCCCGACTTCAGGAGGATTGGTTGGACTAACATTAAGATCGAAAAAAACCACCCCCTGATTTCCACGGTTTGCACCATTGATGTACAAAATTCCATTCTCGTCGATAAACAAGGAGTGTGCGCGTGTGAATGAAGGTCCTCCATTGCCATAAAAACGATAAACCGGCAAAGTTGTACTTGCGGGTAACGGGCTCAAATCGATAATCATTACTCCAACTGCTTCCTCGGTGGTGACATAGGCATAATCCTGCCAGATTTTTACTTCTCTCCAAATGGAATTGCTGTCGGGAATAAAAAAAACTTCCACCGGATTATCGGGATCCGTTACATCAACGATCGAGGTTCCTTTGTTTAATCCAACAATTGCATATTCATTGTTGTTCTCATCCACATATCCCCAAATGTTGCTGCAACCCGAATTATGCGTTGCCTGATAATCGATATGACTGCGAAGAGTTATGTTCAATTGGGCAGAAAGTATTCCGGACAGCATACCGAAAACAGCAAGAAAGAGGAGTCGCTTCATTGGTGGAGAAATATTCTACAAAGTACATAAAGGAAAGCACAACCAAAAAAACAGTGATGAAAGGGTAGAATAAATCGAAAAAACGGCCACCGAACCGTTCACTTAACAGGTAATATGGTATTAAATCGTTGGGAATTAAGATTTTCATCAGCGAATATTGCCTAATGAAAAATAATGAAATCGTTCAAATCGTTTATTGTGAGCATTCCGGTTGGAAGGAAATGGTTTACATTCAAATGTATATTGATGGGACCATTGTTTTGCGTTCGCGTAGAGGCGCTGAAGGAATGCCTGTTTCCGTTCGTACAGCTGAATTTTCAGAAGAGGTGAAACAACTTTTTTTGCATTGCGGGAGTGTTTTTGAAGAGAACGGAATACATTTTTTCAGAAAGAATGAAGCTGATTGCACCCGCAGTCTTCTTTTTATATGCGAATCAAAACACAAGAGAAAAGAGTTCCATTCCAACGAAAAGCAGAATGATCAATTTTCTTTATTATTCGATCGATTCAGCTCTTTTGGAAATCAATTTATCCCGGATCCGGGGCATTCGTATGCAGACACTGATCGTCCGTTAAGCCGCCATCGTCCTGCACCGGAGTTAAAATTACCCAAAAGGCAAAGTGTTGACTACTAGACGACAAGATTACTGATAATCAGTGACTTGATATTTTTAGTTTTCATTACAGAAATAATACTTAATATTGCTGCACGATTCAGGACTTCATGTCCAATTCGAATCAAAAAAACCCACTTTTTATTTATTTCCCTACAGCTGAACGTATGTTCAATTTACCGGGATCCCCCCATTGAATGCATTTACATATTCCATTTTTTTACGAATGAACGACGACAAGCCCAAACGCAAGCGTATTGTGAAGCCGGAAAAGGCAGGTTCCTCAACAATTAAAGGAACAGAAGAAAATGAAAATTCAGCCTCGCCACATGAAGGTCCGAAAAAAAGAGGCCGTAAGCCAAAAGCTGAATCCGAAGCTCCTAAAGTAGTTGATGAGGAAGCGGTTTTGTCGCTCGCATTTAACGACGATCCTGATCCTGTTGATGAAGAAGAGGAAATTTACAGAGCACCTGTTGTATCAGACGATGATGATGATGATGACGATGACGACGATGACAGTGATGAGGACAACAATGAAAATGTAAGTTCAGAAGAAGAAAGGCAATCTGTAAATCCGGAAACTATAGTTCGTACTTCTGCCCCTGAAATTACTTCAGGTGAGCAAAACAATTCTCCGGTACAACAGCAACAATCACAACAGCAGCAGCAGCAACGACATAATCGTCCTTACGAACAACGTTCAGGACAACAAAATCAAGGTCAGCAGGGACAATTCCAGCAACGTAATGATCAGCGTAATCAACAACGCAATGATCAGCGCAATAACGATCAACGTCAGCAAAACAACCAAAATCAAGCTCAGCAAGGTCAACAACAAAACCAGCAGCAGCAATTCCAGCGTAAAGAACCGGAACCACAATACAATTGGGACGGAATTGTTACCAGTGAAGGCGTTCTTGAATTGATGCCGGACGGGTATGGATTTCTGCGTTCTGCCGACTATAATTACCTGGCCTCACCTGACGATGTTTATGTTGCCGGTGCACAGGTAAAAATGTATGGATTAAAAACCGGCGATACCGTACGCGCAACAGTGCGTCCACCTCGTGAAGGAGAAAAATATTTCCCGCTCATTAAAGTAGAAAGCATTAACGGGCGTAATCCTTCGTTTATTCGCGATCGTGTTCCTTTCGAATACCTGACACCGCTTTTCCCTACAGAGAAAATAAAACTTACAGGGCATTCACAAGATACAATGTCCACCCGAATCATGGATCTTTTTGCACCAATTGGTAAAGGTCAACGCGGAATGATTGTAGCACAGCCGAAAACCGGTAAAACGGTATTGTTGAAAGAAGTAGCCAATGCCATTGCGGAAAATCACCCTGAAATCTATCTGATCGTACTATTGATTGATGAACGTCCTGAAGAGGTTACCGACATGGCGCGCAGTGTAAAGGCAGAAGTAATTGCATCTACATTCGACGAACCAGCCGACCGCCATGTGAAAGTGAGCAATATTGTTCTTGAAAAAGCGAAACGTCTTGTAGAATGTGGTCATGATGTTTGTATCCTCCTCGACTCCATCACTCGTCTTGCCCGAGCCTATAATACGGTTCAACCGGCATCCGGTAAAGTATTATCCGGTGGTGTGGATGCCAATGCGCTACACAAACCAAAACGTTTCTTTGGTTCGGCACGAAAAATAGAAAATGGCGGTTCGCTGACCATTCTTGCAACTGCACTTACTGAGACCGGTTCTAAAATGGATGAAGTCATCTTCGAGGAATTTAAAGGTACCGGTAATATGGAACTTCAGCTCGATCGCAAATTATCGAATCGTCGTATCTATCCTTCCATCGATATTCTTGCATCAGGCACACGAAGAGAAGATCTTTTGTGCGATAAGGAAACCCTTCAGCGCGTTTGGATCCTTCGCAAGCACCTTGCAGATATGAATTCGATTGAAACCATGGAGTTCATCCGCGACCGAATGAAAGACACCCGGAATAACGATGAATTCCTCGTTTCGATGAACAGCTGATGGGACCACTTTTCCGACTATCACTTGCCTGTGCGGCCCTTTTTGCGATTCTGAAAATCATCCTTTTTCAGACGGGAAAACATGAGTCGTTTTATATGCGTGTTGTATTCGGAAATATTATAATGATGCTGATGAGTATGTCCGGAGGATTGTTCCAATGGAGAAAGCAGCAGAAGAAAGCGAGCACCTATGCCGATGATGTGAAAACAACAATGAAATCGGCTGCATTGTACGTTTTGTTTGCCAGTTCATTTGCTTATCTCTATTATACCAAAATCGATCCGCAATCGGTACAGGAGAGAATTCAGGTTCGCGTTACACAGGCAGAAGCACAGGATTTTGAAGAGTTGAAAAAAGTACATCCTGAACAACTAAAATCCAAAACGCGTCACGACTTCATTGAAGATGAACGGAAATTTGCAGCGATGATCTTCTCGCCATTTTTTATGAGTACGGTAATGATGATCAGTGGTTTGTTATTGGGCTTTTTCTATTCACTGCTCATTGCCTGGTTCTGGCGACGTTTTATCGATAAGGCCTCAGTTTTCGAGTAGCTCTTTCGCAAAAGCAGGAAGATCAACACCGTCGAAATTTCCCGAACTCATCAGTAATAAACTACTGTTGCCCAGATCAAATTTCCGTATTGCAGTTATGATGGCTGAAGATGCAGTATACACCTGAAGATCCTCTCGGGCGAAAGCTTCTTTTACTTGTTCTTCACTTATAGGATCCACTCGTTTGTGCGCAATGGTGTGCGGGTTAAAATACACCAGCGCAATATCTGCCTGATCCATACATCCTGCATATTCTTTTAAAAAAGCGGCCGTTAAACTCGAGAACGTATGCAATTCCATACATGCAATTAATCTTCTATCCGGAAATTGTTCTTTCACAGCAGCAACCGTTGCTTTCAATTTGGATGGTGAATGCGCAAAATCACGGAAAATACTTCTGTCCTTCTTCTCCCCAAGCAATTCGAGCCTACGTGATGCTCCTCTGAATGAAGGAATAGCATGATAAAATTGTTCATCACTAACACCTGCTCTGTTCAGCACCAGGCGTGCTCCGTTAAGGTTTTGTAAATTGTGCTGACCAAAAACACTTATTGCAATTTCTTTTCCTTCTTCAGTTTGTAAATAGGTCACCCCGTTTTTCACCTTTGCAGGATGTGCATCGTAGGGAAGTTTTTCAATTTGTTTCCCTCTTGTTTTGGCAAGACCCGAAAGTATTTCGTCGCCTTTAAAATAAACCAGTGCTCCATTGGGTTCAATCAGATCAACAAAGATTCCGAATTGCTCCGCATAATTTTCGAACGTGGGAAACACATTGATATGATCCCAGGCTATTCCGGATATGAGTGCAATGTGCGGACGATACAAATGGAATTTAGGACGGCGGTCTTCCGGCGAACTCAAATATTCATCTCCTTCTATCACCGCAATTTTCGATTCCAATGAAAATCCGACCATGCAATCGTATCCTTCCAATTGTGCACCAACAAGGTAATCGTGCCGAATTCCGGTTACATTGAGCACATGAAGAATCATACTGGTAATTGTTGTTTTACCATGACTCCCTCCTATTACAATTCGTGTTTTATCTTTTGTGCGTTCGTAAACATATTCCGGATAAGAATAGATCCGCAAACCAAGTTCCCGTGCGCGCGCCAGCTCCGGATTATCTGCCCGTGCATGCATTCCAACAATGACTGCATCCAGATCGTTTGTGACCCGTGCCGAATCCCAACCCATTTTTTCAGGTAAGAGCCCTTCACGCTGCAATCTGCCTTTAGATGGCTCAACAATCTCATCATCAGAACCTGTAACCGTGTCTCCGCTTCTGGAAAGGGCAATCGCCAGGTTATGCATGGCACTTCCGCCAATCGCAATAAAATGAACCTTCATGGACAAATTTTTTGCTAACCTAAGAAGGCTTAAGCCTTGATTTCTGAGCGTTTTACATAATTGTACACACAATTGTGTTAAAGTTAGAAGTGTAATAAATACCCAATTTTAGTTTCAAATTCATGTATCTCAAATAGTGTATATAACGTATTACTCTCGTATTTTTAAACCAATCAATTTGCGTTCTTTTCCCGGCGGGTGGTGAAAGTTTCATAGCAAGTAGTGTTTTCTTTTTTTTTACCACCCGCCAACTTTACTATATACCTGACGCTCTGCGATTCAGGCTCAAAATAAAAAAGGCTGTCGGTTTCCGACAGCCTTTTTTTATGAATAATGGTTTGCTTACCGTATTCCTTTGAAAACCCGGTTCCACCGTATTCCTGTCTCAGGGTCGGTTGAGAACCATACCAAAACAGCCTTACCTACAACATGATCTTCAGGTACAAATCCCCAAAAACGGGAATCGGCTGAATTCTGTCGGTTATCTCCCATGAGCCAGTAATAATTCATATTAAAGGTATAAGAAGTACTCTCTGCTCCATTGATGTAAATCTTACCGTTTTTAACTTCAAGATCGTTTTTCTCGTAAACACCAATAATTCGGGTATACAATGGCAGATTCTCAAGATTCAACTCCACTGTTTCTCCACGGGCAGGAATCTTTAGTGGACCGAAATTATCTTCAGACCAATCGTACCTGATATCATTCGGGAAAATAGGCAGATAACGTAAATCGCGACACAAATACTGATTGTGACCTTCGGTCAGGTAATTGTATTCATCATAGATCTTATATAGACTCTTAATGCTCTGGTAATGACCTTTGGGCTTAACAACCGGCCGAACATTGGCAGCACCGTAAATCTGCTGCATTTGGGCTAATTTTTCATTCGTAAGAGGCACGATGAATTGACCACGATCGTAATCGAGAATGTTGCAATCGTCGGAATTCACATCGAATTTCTCCTTCAGAAAGGATTTGAATTTTTGTCCGTTGTTGGCAGCTGCTATTGGGCTATTTGCGTTGATATTGTAATTGAATTGCATTCCATCGGTGTTTCCGGATGGTTCTCCATTCACGAACAACTGGCGGTCGATAACCTCAATCACATCACCCGGAATACCAACGCAACGTTTGATATAGTTATCACGCTTATCAACAGGACGAGAAATGATTTTATCCTGCTTCATCAGATCTGCCCGTAAAAGATCAACTGTAGGCTTCAGGAAAGGAGTGAAATGTTGTACCAAAAGAGAATCAGCGGTTATGGAAATATCTCCAAAACGGTTGATGTATTGCTCAAAGGCAACCTGATTTAAAAACTGGTAATAGGTGACATTAGTATTATCCGTATAAACAGAATCACCGGCAGGAAAATTGAAGACAACAACATCATTCCGTTTTACCGATCCAAAACCGGGTAAACGCAAATGAGGAAGGGTAAATATTTCCAAATAACTTTTCCCATTTCCAACCGGCATTGTATTATGTGTAAAAGGAAAAGATATTGGCGTCTCGGGTAATTTGGCGCCATAACTAACTTTGCTTACAAAAAGAAAATCGCCAACCAGAAGATTTTTCTCCATAGAAGGTGAAGGAATTTTAAATGCCTCAAGGAAAAGTGTTCGGATGATCGTAGCTGCGATGACAGCGAACATCAATGCATCAAACCATTCGCGCCCCATGGGTTTCTTATGCGTAGGATCTTTAAACTCTAGCGGACCAACAAATTTCAATTCGGGATTGTAGGCAAGGCGGTAAATAAAATACCAGGGAAAAAGCACCATGAGGAGGTCATCCTTAAACGACCTTAAGTTGAAACTTCTGGAAAGCTCTACGTTTAGCACGATCAACATCAGAAAATTCACTCCCGGTACGAGCATAAGAAGTATCCACCACCAAGGCTTGTTCAGTATTTTGATCCAGACAAATACATTGTATCCGGGAACAAAACCTTCCCATTTTTTGCTGCGACCTGCTTTTTCGAAAATCTTGTACAGACTCGCAAAATAAACGGCGATCAATAATAATAGAAGAGCATTAGCAATTGTTTTTTCCATATTGTTTTTTTATTACAAATCGAGAACATCACGCATTGTGAAAATGCCTTTTTTTCCAACCAGCCATTCTGCCGCCAAAACTGCTCCGGATGCAAATCCTTTACGGTTATGCGCAACATGACTAATTTCGATGTCATCAATTGCAGATTGGTAACGAACTACATGTGTGCCCGGAATATTGTCAATCCGGTGTGAAATTATGTTAACATGAGCAGGATCTTCATCCGTCCCTTTTATCCACTTTTCTTTGCGTTCAAGATTTTCCACAATCCCTTCAGCAATAGTTATTGCTGTGCCGCTTGGAGCATCGAGTTTCTGGGTATGATGGGTTTCTTCCACCTCCACTCCATAATCCCAATGCTTGTTCATCATTTCAGCAAGACGTTTATTCAGCTCAAAAAAAATATTTACTCCAACCGAAAAATTGGTAGCATACAACAAGGATTGCTTTCGTACAAAGCAGATTTCCCTGATTCGTGTAAAATCGTCATACCATCCTGTGGTTCCAACAACAATGGGAATATTTGCGTCGAAACATTTTTCAATATTGGAGATCACCACATCCGGCTTACTAAATTCAATGGCAACATCCGAATCTTTAAGATCTGCAGCAGAAAATCCTGCATTGGCAGATGTCACTTTAAAGGAAATTTCATGTCCCTTACCCAGTGCAATGGACTCAATTTCCTTGCCCATTTTTCCGTATCCAATGAGTGCAATCTTCATAATGCGTAAAATTAGAATTTAAACCCAATACGCAATCCCGCCATTCCACCGGTGGCGCCGATAAAGGACGGACGGATGTAAAAGGAAAGATCGCGTGAAGTATCATGCCGCCACAAATAGGCATCTACTGTTGCATCTACAACCTGTAAAGCATAAAATGCTGCAAAGGCAACTACAGATAGATCCCTCCATCGGCGATACTGATCAGTAAGCGTTCGTAATTGTCCTTCCGAATATATTATCAGGTCTGCATCACTTGCAGCTCCATTGTTATTCAAACGAAAAAGGTATTCTGTCCTGTGCTTTTTGTATTGCGAATTGTTATCAAAAAAAAACCAGGCAGAAGTTCCCAGTGCACCATATACCAATGGTAATTTCCAGAATTTCCGATTGTAGATTTGTCCCGCACCGGGCAGGCACAAGGACAATAGCATTGCTTTTTTAGGGGAATGACTAGTGTCGAAAGCAGGGCGTTCGGTCCGGCTGCTGTCGTTGGCAGGTGTACCGGAAAGCATTAGGATCAATACCAATCCTGCAGGCGACATCAGAGATCTAGCAATTCAATGATCCGTTCCAGATCACCTTCACTGCGGAATTCAATAATGATTTTTCCGCTGCCTTTGGGTGTGCTCTTAATATCCACGGTTGCATTCAAGCGTGTCATAAGATCTTCACGGATTTTCTGCTGTGGGAGAGATAATCCGTTTGCAGTTTTACCACTCTTTTTGGATGTATCTTCCGATGGAGCTTCGTCCCTGCCCTGCAAAATATCTTTTGCACGCGATTCGGTTTTACGAACGCTCAGGTCACTGTCTACAACTTCATTGAATAATTTTACCTGGTCTTTTTCGCTGGTCAAGGAAACAATGGCGCGGGCATGCCCCATAGTGAGTTTACGCTCACGAATTGCAAGTTGAATTTCGGGTGGTAATTTAAGCAGACGAAGGTAATTCGTTACAGTCGAACGTTCCTTACCTACTCGTTCGCTGAGTTGTTCCTGCGTTAATTTGCATTCCTCAATAAGCCGCTGATAACCGATTGCTACCTCTATCGCATCAAGGTTCTGACGCTGGATGTTTTCGATAAGGGCCATTTCGAGCATTTCCTGGTCGTTGGCAATACGGATGTAAACAGGAACTTCGGTTAAGCCGGCAATTTGTGAAGCTTTAAATCGACGTTCACCTGAAATTAATTGATAGCGATCATTACCCAGTTTTCTCACAGTGAGCGGCTGAATGATGCCGTGTTCGCGAATGGATTGCGTTAATTCAACCAAAGCCTGCTTTTCGAAATGTTGACGAGGCTGGAAAGGATTCGCTTCGATCTTTTCAACTGATACTAGGGCGACAGATCCTACTGCTTCAGAAAATTTTTTGCTTTCGTATTTAGACGTGATGTCGGTTTCCGAACTTTGTAATAATGCGCTTAAGCCTCTTCCGAGAGCTGCTTTCTTTTGTTTGCTCATTCTACTTCAATTGTTTTATCTGCTTCACTAATTCTTGTCATCTCGTTTTTTTGCAGGATCTCACGTGCAAGATTGAGATAATTTATCGCACCCTTGCTGGTAGCATCGTGCATGATGATGGTTTCACCGTGACTCGGAGCCTCTCCTAAAGTTGTGTTACGGTGAATGATCGTATCAAACACCAATTGCTGGAAATGCGTTTTTACTTCATCAACAACCTGGTTACTAAGGCGCAGGCGGGTATCGTACATCGTGAGCAAAATACCTTCAATGCTGAGTTCAGGATTCAGTCGCGATTGCACAATTTTAACCGTATTGAGCAATTTACCCAAACCTTCTAATGCAAAATATTCGCATTGTACAGGAATGATAACCGAATCTGCAGCTGTAAGGGCATTAACTGTAATCAATCCCAATGATGGCGAACAATCAACGATGATAAAATCATATTCGTTTTTGATTTTATGCAACGCACGCTTCATCATCAATTCCCGGTTGGGAAGATTGATCAATTCAATTTCGGCACCTACAAGATCAATGTGAGCCGGAAGCAAATCAAGATTAGGGTTATTGGCTTCCAAAATGATATCACGTGGATCGGTATCATTGATCAGACATTCATAAATGCTTGTCTTCACATTCTTTGGATCGAATCCCACACCTGAAGTTGCATTTGCCTGGGGATCTGCATCCACTAGCAATGTTTTAAACTCCAATGCACCAAAACATGCACTAAGATTAATGGCTGAAGTGGTTTTACCTACTCCACCTTTCTGATTCACGACCGCAATGATCTTTCCCATTCCTTCTATTTCAATGATTTATGAAAACAACTCTTCAGGAGATTTTTGGTTTCTTTGTGCAAAGAAACAATTTCCCGCAAAAAGATAAAGATAACTAAAGGAAGGGTCCTGAAAGCCTTGAAAACAGAGGAGATTTTAAACAAAAATCTGTTAATTGGGGTTTTATCAACAATTTGCATCGAAAATGATCACCATAATCGTAACCACCCACCGCAAAAACAGCTTCACGGCCAAAATGGCTGAGCTCGTGAAAACCAGGCTCCAAATACGCGGACAAGCAGCGTCTGTTCTTGATCTTCGATTACTTCCCGGGGATTTTATGTGGAAAAAGATCGAAGGCGAAGAACACCCTGAGTTCGATTATCTCATTGAAGAACATATTCGTGATGTTCATAAGTTGATTTTTGTAATTCCCGAGTACAACGGAAGTTTTCCGGGTATGGTTAAAACCTTTATCGACGCAGTTCCTCCCCGATTTTTCTACACCAAAAAAGCTGCATTAATCGGAATAGCCTCCGGAAGAGCGGGTGCACTGAGGGCTCTGGATGATATGACAGGAGTTTTGCACTACCTTCAAGTGGAAGTGTTAAGCGATAAACCCAAATTCCCGTGCATCGACAAGATTCTGAATGATTCAGGTTCACTCAGCGACCCCGATGCTTCGGTTCGGCTTGATAAATGCATTGATAAATTTCTTGCCTTTTAGATGTTCCGGTAATTGTTAACACCGGGTTATGGAAAGAACAGAATAAACTGCCTACACAAGCACCTGCGACACGATTACATTTGTTTAGTGGCAGAAATCTCACAAAAACAACGCACCCGTAATTGGTCAAAACTGATCAGGAACAAATATGTCCTGACAAGTTTGGTGTTTTTGGTTTGGATGACTTTTGTCGACAACAACGATTTCTTTCGTCAATACAAAGTTTACAGCAAAAAAAACGAACTGAACCGCGAATTGAACCGACGCAAGGGAATGATCAGAGAAACAACTGAAAGTCTGCAACAACTTCGCGACCGCAAACACCTCGAAAAATTTGCAAGAGAACAATATCTCTTTAAACGGGACGGTGAAGAAATATTCGTTGTTGTAGCCAAAGATCAGAATTGATCGGACACCAACCTTTTCCGGTCGCTTTTCGTATACTTTCTGTAATAGCTTACCTACACATTCATCCCAAAACCCCAAGAACTGGCCGAAGCAATGATTAATCCCGGCTGATTTGATTTCACACCGGCCCATCTTTTCACAAATAGAAAAAGGCGTCGTTTGGACGCCTTTAACTTTGATGGGTGGATGATGGGATTCGAACCCACGACCCTCAGAACCACAATCTGATGCTCTAACCGACTGAGCTACAACCACCGTTTGGGCTGCAAAAATAATAAAAAATTGAAACAACAAAGAACCATGAAGGTAAAGTTTGGAGGATTGTAGTATGTAAATTTGTATTTGATGGAAAACGACATGAGACAAATACAGGTTGAAGGGATGACATGCACTAATTGTGCACTGAGTGTCAGTCGTAAACTGGAAAAACTTGGACTCAACAACATACAAGTCGATTTCCTCTCCGGTGAAGTCAACTTTTCTGGTGATATCAGCTTTTCATCGCTTTCGGAGGAGTTAAACAAGATTGGATTTAGCGCAAAAGAAGAGCTGACAAAATCGAAAACTCCTGTTTGGAAATCCATAGAAGGAAAACTGCTATTCTCCACTCTTTTCACTCTGCCGCTAATGGCACACATGGTACTTGATCACAACCATTTTCTCAATAATGCCTGGGTACAGTTTGGATTATCACTTCCTGTTGTGGTGCTCGGAATAGTGCATTTTGGAAAAAGCGGTTGGGGCTCCATCCGATCAGGAGTGGCCAATATGGATGTCCTGATCTTCATTGGTTCAACCGCCGCATTTATCTACAGCCTTTGGGGCACCATTCAATTTGCCGGTACCCACCATGTTCATCAATTTCTCTTTTACGAAACAAGTGCTACCATAATTACCCTGGTGCTGCTGGGAAACTACGTTGAACACAAAGCAGTGAATCAAACCACTTCTGCCTTGCGCGATTTAATGAAACTTCAAAAAACAATTGCTAAACGAGTTAAAATCGTAAATGGGACAGAAAGCATTGAAGATGTAGTTGCAGATGCTGTTCAGATCGACGATGTACTTCGCGTCAATTCAGGCGATCGAATTCCGATTGATGGAATTATTATTTCCGGTGAAGTTCTGGTAGATGAATCCATGATCAGCGGAGAAAGTTTACCTGTTCGTAAAAGGACAGGTGATGCAATTACAGGAGGAACATTGGTGGCCGACGGAGCATTTTCAATGAAAGCTACACGGATTGGACAAGGAACTACCCTGGCAAAAATTATTGCTATGGTTAAAGAAGCGCAACTTCAAAAACCATCCATTCAAAAACTAGGTGATAAAATCAGCAGCATTTTTGTTCCTGTTGTGGTGGCAATTTCCTTATTGACATTCCTGCTTGCTTATTTTGCAGTTTCCCTTTCTGCTACTCATGCACTAATGAATGCAATTGCGGTTCTCGTAATTTCATGTCCCTGCGCAATGGGATTGGCCACTCCAACTGCAGTAGCTGCAGGAATTGGAAGAGCAGCAAAAGCCGGTATACTATTCAAAGGTGCAGATACCATTGAACAATTGGCTAAAGTTAAAACCGTTGTCTTTGATAAAACCGGAACACTTACCACCGGAAAATTCAGCATTAAAGCAATTCATCGGATCGGAGATCGTACCGAAGAAGAGATCAAATCTGCGATTGTCGGTCTGGAACAACATTCCTCCCACCCTATTGCGAAAAGTCTGGTTAAAGAACTGGTAGATTCTGCACCGATGATTTTTTCAGAAGTGAATGAACAAAAAGGAAAAGGTATTTCCGGTAGAGATAGCAAGGGTCAAATTTGGCGTTTTGGTTCAGCACTGCTTCATCATACCACTGCAAATGATGCAGAACCCGGTATTCTGCTTTTTTGTGACGGCAGACCCATTGCAAGAATTGAAATTGGTGATGAAATTCGTGAAGGTTCAAAAGAGATGATCCGAGATTTAAATACATCCGGAATCCGAACAATTTTGCTGAGTGGCGACAAAAACTCCAATTGCGAAAAAATAGCCAATGAACTTGGAATTCAGGAATGGTACGGAGAACAATTACCGGAGCAGAAATTAATCAAAATCCGTGAACTAAATGCAAATCATGATTGCGCAATGGTTGGCGATGGAATCAATGACGCTCCTGCACTCGCTGTTGCCGAAATTGGCATTTCCTTTGGAGAGGCGTCGCAGATTGCAATTCAATCTTCGCAAGTGGTAATCCTAAGAAATGATCTTCTCGGAATTTCTACTGTAATTTCCATTGCACGATTGTCGTTAAAAACAATTCACCAGAATTTGTTCTGGTCATTCTTCTATAATGTTCTTGCTATTCCTGTTGCTGCTTTCGGACTTCTGAGCCCAATGATTGCTGCATTATCCATGGCCTTTTCCGATATCATTGTGGTTGGAAATTCGATTCGTTTAAAATTCCGGAAAATCAGATGAAACGCATTGGAGTTATCAGCGATACGCATAGTTTTCTCGATAAAAAAGTATTCGATTATTTTGAACAATGCGATGAAATCTGGCATGCCGGAGATATTGGTGATTTAAGTGTGACCGACCGACTGGCTGCGTTTAAACCCCTGAAAGCGGTCTGGGGAAACATCGACGATCACAAAGCACGGATTCAGTTTCCCGAAACCAATCGGTTTTTGTGCGAAGGAATGGATGTCATGATTCACCACATTGCCGGAAAGCCCTACTCCTATCCTGCGAATGTGAAGGCCATGATGAATCCAAAAACACCCGACATTCTTGTTTGCGGACATTCCCACATCCTTCGGGTTGAATACGATAAGAAGATCAACATGCTCTATCTCAACCCAGGAGCAGCGGGTGTGCATGGATTTCACAAGTTGAAAACCATACTTCGGTTCACCATTCACAACCGACAACTCTCGGATATGGAAGCCATTGAGATTGGGCCGAGGGCTCAGCTCAGTTAAAGGAATGATGGTATTTAATTCACAGCCATTATATTTGTCGAACTCAATCATCAATTATGGAATTCATAAAAATTGAAATGGTCGGCCAGGTCGCGAAAGTTTTGCTTAACCGTCCGGACAAATTCAACAGCTTTAACCGACAGATGTCGCTCGAACTGCAGCACGCGCTCGACAATTGCAAAAACGACGATAATGTTCGTTGTATCTTGCTCACATCTTCAGGTAAAGCATTTTGTGCCGGTCAGGATTTAAGCGAAGCCATTGATCCAAGCGGTCCGGGTATTGAGAAAATTGTATTTGAACATTACAATCCGATGATTGAGCGCATCCGCAACATTGAAAAACCGGTTGTATGTGCTGTAAATGGAGTTGCCGCCGGTGCCGGAGCCTCTTTGGCTATTTCCTGCGATATAGTACTTGCAAGCGCCTCTGCATCATTTACACAGGCATTTAGCAAAATCGGATTAATTCCGGATAGTGGTGGAACCCATATTTTACCTCGTATTGTGGGATATCACAGAGCTGCGGCTTTAATGTTTTTAAGCGAAAAGATCAGTGCCGAAGAAGGAAAAGAACTTGGGTTTGTCTGGAAGGTTTTTCCCGACGAAAGTTTTGCCGACGATGCTATGAAACTAGCTCAGCAACTTGCAGCGATGCCTACACGCGGAATTGGTTTAACCAAGCGATTACTCAACGAAGGAATCAGTAATGACCTAAGCACTCAACTCGTACGCGAAGGAAAAGTTCAGGTTGAGGCAGCAAATACCTCTGATCACAAAGAAGGTGTAAAAGCGTTCCTTGAAAAGCGTGCAGCGATATTCACCGGTAAATAACAACATATGAGCACAATGAAAATCGGAGTAGCAGGTGCGGGAGCTATGGGAAGTGGAATTGCACAGGTTGCAGCCATGAACGGACACGAAGTTGTACTTTATGATGCTTTTGCTCCTTCAATCGAAAAAGCAGGTTCATCTCTAAATAAAATACTAAACAGTCTGCAGGAAAAAGGAAAGATCAACAATGCCGCTGAAATTTTTAACCGAATAAAAATTACAGCGAACATCAATGATTTTGCCGGGTGTGGTTTGGTGATAGAAGCAATTATTGAACAACTTCCTGCAAAACAGGAGTTGTTTCGTCAACTCGAAGAAATTTCAGGCGAAAACAGCATTTTGGCAAGCAATACATCGTCATTGTCCGTAACACTGATCGCAGCCTCCTGCAAGAAGCCTGAAAGTGTGGTTGGAATTCACTTTTTCAATCCTGCTCCACTTATGCCCCTGGTGGAAATTATTCCTGCTGTTCAATCTGATCCTTCCATCCTTGAAAAAGCGCGGAAACTGATTGATTCATGGGGAAAGACGACTGTCCTGGCTAAAGACACTCCCGGTTTTATCGTAAACCGTGTTGCCAGACCATACTATGGTGAGGCCATCCGCATTTATGAAGAAGGAATTGCAGACTTTGCAACCATCGACTGGGCCATGAAGGAAATGGGTGGTTTCAGAATGGGACCATTCGAACTAATGGATTTCATTGGGAACGATATCAATTACACCGTCACCGAAACTGTATTTCGCGAATTCTTTTACGACCCACGCTACCGCCCATCATTTACCCAAAAGCGGCAAATGGAGTCCGGACGACTTGGGCGTAAAACGGGACGAGGCTATTACGATTATTCGGAAAGTGCTCAATTACCCGTAGCAAAAAAGGATAAAGGTTTGGGCGAGAAAATTGTGAACCGCGTACTTGCCATGCTGATCAATGAAGCTGCAGATGCCTTATACCTCAACATTGCCACAGCAAAAGACCTCGATCTGGCCATGACCAAGGGTGTAAATTACCCGAAAGGTCTGCTGGCATGGTGCGATGAATTGGGAGCTGAAAAGGTCTATACACAGCTTAAGGAACTTCAGGACATTTACGGAGAAGACCGTTACCGTCCGAGTCCGCTGTTGCGTAAACATGCGGTGAGCAAAACCAGGTTTTTCTCCTGATCGATTGTTGAAAAAGGAGTGTAAATGTAAACTCCTACCCACCCTTGGTATTGCTCTCTTCTTGCTATTTTTGAGGGATGCAATACTCCTCCAAAGTTATTGAAGAAGCAGTTGAACAATTAGCTTCCCTTCCCAGTATAGGTCGTCGATCGGCATTGCGGCTTGTATTAAGTATGCTGAAACGCCGTCCTGAAGAAATGGAGCGATTTGCCCGGGCTTTTTTGGAGCTGAACAGCAAAATCAAGTATTGTAAGGAATGTCATAATATTTCAGATGAAGACACCTGTTCCATTTGCAATAATCCGCGCAGGGATAAGAGTCTGGTTTGTGTGGTAGAAGATATCCGCGATGTTATGGCCATTGAAAACACACGCCAGTTTCGTGGTTTATACCATGTTCTGGGCGGAATAATTTCACCTATGGACGGAACCGGCCCTGCCGATTTAGAGATTGAGAGCTTAATTTCACGTGTTGCCGAAGGTGAAGTGGAAGAAGTAATTATGGCTCTTAGTTCAACCATGGAGGGCGATACAACCAATTTTTACATCTTCAGAAAGCTGAAAGATTTTCCGGTCAAGGTGAGTACGCTCGCGCGTGGAGTTTCGGTTGGCGACGAGCTTGAATATGCCGATGAGGTTACCTTAGGGCGTTCTATTTTGCACAGAACCCCATTTGAACAAACATTACAACGATGAGCACTTTGAGAATAAGTCACTATTTATCGCTGGTAAAATTTAGTCACACCGTTTTTGCCTTACCATTTGCAATTATTGGGTTCTTTTTGGGTGTTGAAGCCAATGGCGGATTGCCCGACTGGAGC